>NZ_JAGGHR010000006.1:0-93392 GCF_024104075.1 Gilliamella sp.
CCTTCTTGGCGGAGTTGATTGGCAACTCGATGTTGCCCATAAGCTGGATATTCATAAGCCATATTGACAACGGCTTGTTCTATATGTGGCTCTACCCGATTTTTTTCGATAGGCTTTTTACGACTGATTTCTTGAAGCGCAAGCTCACCACCTTGTTCATACAGTTTTTTAAAGCGATAATAGCTATCTCGACTGTATCCCATGACTTTGCAAGCTTGTTGAACGTTACCGAGTTGTTTAGCTAATTCTAAAAGTCCTAATTTAGGTTTAATAATTTTGGCAGTTTGATTCATTTCTGACTCTCCTTTTTGTGTTATAAAATAACTCAAACGTCAGATTAAGTAAAGACTATTACACTTTAATACAGCGTTTAATCTAAACACTGTATTAGTTAAAACAACAATCAAGATTGGTTTTTTATTCTTTTTGGTAGATCAGCCAAACTATCAATAATCAAATCAGCTTGTTCTAATGCCTCTTCTGTTATGGTATCACCCGTTTTTACTAACACAGTTTTTTTAACGCCAGCTTTTTTACCCGATAATAGGTCAGACACTCTATCTCCAACCATATAGGAATTAGCAATATCAATTTTTAGTTCTTTAGCTGCTGTTTGAATCATACCTGGACTTGGTTTGCGACATTCACAAGTATCCATTAACGGGTCGTGAGGGCAATAATAGACACCATCTAAATCAACACCACGATCTTGCAAAGACCAATCCATCCATTCAGTCAAAGTATGAAATTGTTCTTCTGTAAATATATTTCTAGCAATACCTGATTGATTGGTTGTAATGACTAATAAAAAACCCATTTTCTTGAGCTCTTGCATTGCCTCAATAACACCGTCAATAAAGTGGAACTTATCAATTGTATGTACATAATTATAATCTATATTAATAGTACCATCTCGATCTAAAAAAATTGCTGGCTTCATATTTACTTTTTTTCCTTTTAATTTTAGATATTACTCTAATTCATATAGCATATTATTGATTGACTTAGATGTCTAGACGTCTTAATATTCATTTATTCATCTTTTGTTTTTATATATTATGATACAACTACAACATATTTCGAAAACATTTGAGCATAATAAAACCCCTATTTATGCTTTAAAAGACATTAATATCCATGTTCCCCAAGGGAAAATTTACGGTGTTATTGGCAAATCAGGGGCAGGGAAAAGCACACTTATTCGCTGCATTAACCTACTAGAAAAGCCGACTAGTGGGAAGATATTCTTTGATAATCAAGAGATCACTAATTTATCTAATAGAAAATTAATTGAAATACGCCGAAAAATTAGTATGATTTTTCAACATTTCAATCTACTTTCTTCACGTACTGTATTTGATAATATCGCTTTCCCTCTTGAACTAAATAAAACGTCTAAAATAGCAATTAAGCAGAAAGTAAATGAGCTTATGGAATTAGTTGGATTGACAGAAAAAGCGAATGTTTATCCAACTAATTTATCTGGTGGACAAAAACAACGTGTTGCTATTGCGAGAGCTTTGGCAAGTGACCCCAAAGTATTATTATGTGATGAAGCAACCAGTGCGCTTGATCCTGAAACAACACGTTCAATTTTGTCATTACTAAAAGATATTAACCAAAAATTAGGATTAACAATTTTATTAATTACTCATGAAATGGATGTAGTAAAACAAATTTGTGATCAAGTAGCTGTTATAAGTGATGGCGAACTAGTTGAACAGTCATCAGTAGGCGAAATGTTTTCTCATGCTAAAACAGATATTGCACGACAATTTATTCAATCAACCTTACACCTTAGTATTCCAGATGATTATTTAATAAGGCTATCATCTGAACACAAAGAAGGACTCAATCCGCTATTACGTTTAGAATTTACAGGAGTCTCCGTTGATTTACCATTATTATCTCAAATCGCTAAAGAATTCGAAATTGATAGTAACATTATCAGTGCACAAATGGATTATGCTGGAGGAGTCAAATTTGGCTTAATGTTATTGGAAATGAAAGGGAAACAAAAAAGTATGGCATCAGCAATTCAATTCTTAGAAAAAAATAATACTAAAGTAGAGGTGCTCGGCTATGTTTGATTTTATTCCTTCATTTAAACCTTTTGAATCATTATTTCGATATTTAACTCAATATAATTTTTGGGCTGACTTTGTTGCTTTTTGTTCATCATTTAATGGCTTTAATGAAGCAATGCTGTTCAAAATGGCACAAGCAACAGATGAAACTCTATTTATGGTCATCTTATCAGGTTTTTGGGGAACGATAATTGGATTACCCGTTGGTATATTACTTTATACGACGCGTAAAGGACAAATATTGGATTGTTATGCCGCTAATAGCACTATTTCATTTATTACTAATGTATTTCGTTCAATCCCTTTTATCATATTAATTGTATGGATTATTCCTTTCACCACAATTTTAATGGGCACCTTTATAGGTAAACAAGCTGCAGTGGTACCATTAAGTATTGGTGTATCGCCATTAATTGCACGTATGATAGAAAATGCATTATTAGATGTTCCCAAAGGATTAATAGAGGCTGCACGCTCAATGGGTGCAACACCACTACAAATTATATATAAAGTTTTATTACCTGAGTCATTGCCTATAATTGTCAATAGTATGACAATTACCTTAATTACTTTGACAGGATATATTGCAATGGCTGGAGCTGTTGGCGCAGGAGGCCTTGGGCAACTTGCTATTCAATATGGTTACAACGGCTACAAGCCAGCTATAATGAATACTGTTTTAGTTATATTAATTATTATTGTCTTTATTATTCAATTTATTGGCAATATGATTGTTAAACGCGTCACGCATCATTAATTTTGGAGAAATATATGTCTATTAAAAAGCTAGCTCTTATTACCACATTGGTAAGTGCATTTTTTTTAACTGGCTGTGATAATAATAAGCAAACAGCCACAACAGATAACAAACCAACAGAACCAACTAAAGTAAATGTTCTAAAAGTCGGAGTAATTTCAGGCCCTGAACAAGAAGTTGCTGAAGTAGTTAAACAACAAGCAAAAGATCTTTATAATCTAGATGTTGAACTAGTTATTTTTAACGATTACGTAACCCCAAATCAAGCATTAAATGATGGGCTAATTGATGTAAATGCTTTCCAACATAAACCTTATTTAGATGAACAAATGAAAGAACGTGGCTATAAATTAGCTGTAGTAGGTAATTCATTTGTTTATCCTATTGCAAGCTATTCTCATAAACTAAAACCAATTGATGAATCAATAGAAACAGGCGAAGGCGTAAAAGTCACTTCACCACGCGGTGAAGCATTTTTCATTCCAGCTAACTCAACGATTGCTATTCCTAATGACCCTACAAACTTAGGACGTGCATTACTATTATTACAACATGAAGGGATGATTACGGTTGATAAATCTAAGGGTTTACTACCAACTGTACTTGATATTACCAGTAACCCTTATAACTACAATATTTTAGAACTTGAAGCTCCAATGTTACCTCGTTCATTGGATGATGCCCAAGTTGATCTTGCAATCATCAATAACGCATTTGCAGGACAAGCAAACTTAACACCAAGTAAAGATGGTATTTTTGTTGAGGATAAAGAATCACCATATGTCAACATTATTGTTTCGCGTGAAACGGATAAAGATAATGAAAATGTGAAAAATTTTGTAAAAGCATACCAAACCGAAGCTGTTGCACAAAAAGCTGACCAAATTTTTAATGGTGGAGCTATTCGCGGTTGGTAATAATCTATAAATAGATATTAGACTAATATTAAATCCGCCGATCTTTGTATCGATCGGCGGAAATAGAGATAATAATTCAATGGCTTAACAAAATTGCTACTCATAAATAAAATTATCGACCAATAATGACATATCAAATTGAACCAATCGGTATTATCCGCTCACCGTATAGTGAAAAATTTGCCGTTCCAAGACAACCCAATCTAGTTAGTGCAGGACAAGGGGAACTTTATTTATTAGCACCTTATAATGACCCTATCAGTGTAAAAGGATTAGAACAATTTTCACATTTATGGCTATTATTCCTATTTCACCATGTTGCCCCTGAAAAATGGAGATTAACCGTTCGCCCTCCTCGTTTAGGTGGTAATAAAACAATAGGGGTGTTTGCTACACGATCGCCGTTTAGACCTAATCATATTGGGCTTTCAGCAGTAGAGTTAAAAGATATCATCATAGAAAATAAGCAAGTAGTCTTAAAATTAGGAAGTCTTGACTTAGTCGATGGCACACCAATTATTGATATCAAGCCTTATCTCCCTTATTCCGATAGCCACTCAGAAGCACTTGCAGGATACGCACAATCTACTCCTGAAAAAAAAATAACAGTAGAGTTCTCACAAAAAGCACGATTATCTTTGGATTTACAAAAACAAAGTTATCCTCAACTCGCCGAATTAATTACACAAGTAATATCCCAAGATCCAAGACCAGCCTATAAACAAAAAAACATTAATGAACAAGCATACGGATTTACACTTTACCATTTTAATATTAAATGGAGAATCGTAAATCAACACGCCATTGTTGAAGATATTTATGTAGGAAGTAAATGAAAATAATTTTTATGAATTTCAAAAAGTTAAGGCTAAAAAATTTTTTATTAATTTCAATGTAAAATAGTTTTGTAAATTTACTTTACAAAATTTTTATATAAAACCGATAAAATAGATTGGTATCTTTTTTCTATTCTGTTAAATTGAATACGGGTTTAATTCCCTATATTTCACTTTACCACTAAGGTGTTAATAACCTTAGTGGTATTTTTCTATTAAGATCAATGATAATGTAGGTTACTTGTACTTGTACTTCTAATTTCAGCAATATCAATTGCATCAAACAGATAATGCTTTCCACAATAATCACAATGAATATCAATCTTACCCTCATTTTCCTTTAGGATTTCATCAATTTCATTAGCTGGTAAAGTCATTAAGCTATCTTCACAACGTTGACGTGAACATCTACACTTAAAAGTAATATCATGCGTTTCAAAAAGACGCACTTCTTCTTGATTATATAAACGATATAAAATCTCATCAGTGGAAAGTTGAAATAACTCATCACTAGTGATTGTCTCAGTTAAAGCGTTAAGATGTTCAAATGATTCAATTGTATTTTCATTAGCAGGTAAAACTTGCAATAAAATACCTGCTGCTATTGGTTTATTATCATGTACACCTATTTTTACAAATAGACGAGTAGGGAGCTGTTCTGATTGTATAAAGTAATTTTCGATACAACCAATAAGTGTATCTTTTTCCAGACCAACGATACCTTGATAACGCTCACCATTTTTAGGGGTAATAGTAATAACGACATAGCCATTACCCACCATCTCTTTAAGTGTTGCATTATCAGCGATTTCACCGCTAATCCGAGCAACACCGCGTAGCTGCTGTTGATCATTACCATTAACAACTGCTAAAGATAATGCTCCATCGCCTTGTAACTGAACAGCAATATCGCCTTCAAATTTTAGTGTTGCAGTTAATAAACTAGTTACAACCAATAATTCACCAAGCAATTTTTGTACTGCTATTGGATAAGTATGATTATCTAAAATCGCTTGATATGTCTGTTCCAAACGGGTAATTTCACCACGAATAGGGTGATTATCAAATAAAAAACGGTTTAAAGTATCCATATTAATTATTGCCATCTTGTTGCCTATCATATTTAAATTTAATCAAATTACGCCGTTCCTTTTTATCAGGCCGTCTATCTGGATGCGGCATTATCAATGCATTAAGTTTACGCGCTTGCGCTATTTTTTCTCGTTTTGCAATACTGTCAGGAGTTTCTTGATAAAGTTGTTGGGCTTCAATAGCAGTTCTTCGTTGTTCACTGATGGCTAAAACCCGAACTGTTTTTTGAACAGAGCCTTGGCGAAGCGTTAAGATTGCTCCGACTTCAACAAGCTTACTTGGTTTGGTACGTTGGCCATTATAATGCACTTTACCACCGTCAACCATTTCTCGTGCTAATGATCGAGACTTATAAAATCTTGCCGCCCAAAGCCATTTATCTAATCTTATAAGCACTATTACTACCTCATATTACTTATTATTGAGTTTTTTAAGCTCAAATGAACATAATAACTTAAACATCTTAACGATGTTATATAAGGATGCTTTTGTAAAAATCAATGCGCAAGATTAATGATATACTCATACCCATTAGCCGAAAATTTACCTGAGAAATTAAATGGTTGTAATTTACCATGTAAATTAGCTGAGTAATTCATAGCATTTGGCGGTTGTTTTATCAATTTCCAATTCTCTAGTAACAAACTTGTTACACCATAAGCATCAAATTGCAAAGATAGCGGTTCATTTTGCGATAAATCAACTTTTGCTCTCGACTCAATTATTCCCCCATTAGTTAAAGAACTAAAACTTAATGAAGGATGGTTATCAGAATCAAATTTGAGAACAAGATCTGGATAACGAATATCAATTCGATTTAACGAAGCTTTTTCAGATTTAAAAAAGACAGTTCCTGAAAATAGTCCTAATTTTTGCGCTTTTGCTAAAGTGATATCTTTACCTGAAGCTTGAAAATTATATAAACTAAAAGGAAAATCGCTCTGCTTTCTAATTATCAAACTTTGAAAAATATTCAGCTTATCAAGCTTAATATTTCTAAAAATATTAGGTAACAGAGTCTGTCCCAAATTTTCAGGAATCTCATAGACAATATCCGCTAACATTAATTGATCTAGATGTAAGGTATTATCTTTCCACTTACCAGAAAAATTTATACTACCTTTATTCCATTTTGCTAGTACTTTTTGAAGTATCAATTCTTGGTCTTGAAATAATAATTTTGCTAATACTGACGAAAATAACTGATTATGCCAAACTAGTTCCTCGGCAGTAAAAATAAAGGAGCCCTGTTCGAAATGCCATTGCCCATCATAACGAAGATTCGTCGCTTCAATATTGCCTTTTTCCATTAAAAAATTGGGTAACTGAATACTACTTTCCTGTATTGATAGTTGTTTGATTGTTAGCTTTGGCAGGACATGAGAATCTTTATCAAAAAAATCATCATCGGTTGATTGAAAATGTATATTATGCAACTTTAATTGTTCGATATCTAAAATATTGTCGGCCTGTATTTTTAATTTACTGACAAAAAATCCGTCTTTAATATTTCCACCTAAATTAGTAATCGTAGTAATACCATCTCGATGGAAACCTTGAATAAGCAAAGATTTTATTGGTATTTGATTTACCAAAGCTTCTTGAGAAGTAAAATCAAATTGATATTTATCTCCCCCTGATGAAAAAAAAGGTTGAATCCCTCCATTGATTTTGAAGAAAGAAAGTTTGTCTTTTCCATTATTAGCCAGAATATTAATGGTTGAATTAACAAATTTTAGTGTGTTTGTTGAAAAAGCATAATGCTTGGATTGAGTAGTATTAATAGTACCATTAATGACAGTAACATAATTAAAATGGCTTAATTGCCATAAATCACTTTTATCCAACCCTACAACTAATTTAGGAACATTAACAATCTCTTGATTATTATCATTGACAACAACATCATCAAAAACCAATTCATAAAAAGTTGAAAAAGAGTGATGAACACTGCCGATTGAGATTGTATATGAACTTAATTTAGATAACTGATAACTAACTAATTTTGCTCCGAACGAAGTTTGTAAAACAAAATAAGACAACAATAAAAAAAACCAAACGATGGACAGAGAAATGATTATATAAAATCGGAATTGCCGCATAAATAAATGTAATTATTATAATGAACTACTAAATAGTTATATTACGATAACCGATTTTTATAAAAATATCATCTCATTTTCAGTATAAATGATTTGTTATTAAACTAACTTTACAGTTAATATATAAATATTCACTTTAACGTTTTTAAATAAACAAAAAACAATTAACTTTCTCTTTCTTTTGATTAAGATAAGGGATAATTATTTTTTATTTACTAAAATAAGTAAAAACGGGAGATACCTAGATGAAACAAATCCCAATGACAGTAAAGGGAGCTGAACTATTACGAGCCGAATTAGAAGAGTTAAAGAATGTCAAAAGACCACAAATAACGGCAGCAATAGCAGAGGCAAGAGCTCATGGCGATTTAAAGGAAAACGCTGAATACCATGCAGCAAGAGAACAGCAAGGTTTTTGTGAGGGTCGTATTCAAGAAATCGAAGGTAAATTATCACAAGCTCAAATTATTGATATTACCAAAGTAAAAAATACTGGTCGTATTATTTTTGGTGCTACAATAACAGTAATAAATATTGAAACGGACGAAGAGACAACATATCGCATAGTGGGTGATGATGAAGCTGACTACAGACAAAATCTTATTTCAGTCAACTCACCTATTGCCAGAGGGTTAATTGGCAAAGAAGATGGTGATACAGTACAAATTAAAACCCCAGGGGGTGATGTAGAATTTGATATTGTTAAAGTTGAATATATCTAATTATTAAATAAATCACTTACAAAAACAGATGATAAATGCAACAGGGCTAAGCCCTGTTACATTTATTTAGGTAGGGAAATTTTCTTATCTTCGCTTGGTCTAAAAATAGTGAAATTAGAACCAACCAATTGCACTGCTAACGCTTTTGTTTCGCGTACAATTGCATCACAAATAAGCCTTTTTGTTTCACGATCTTCAGCAGAAACCTTAATTTTAATCAACTCATGGAAATTTAAAGCGTTGTCAATCTCGGCAAGTACACCCTCGGTAAATCCATTAGCCCCAATCATCACTATAGGTTTTAAATGATGAGCTTCACTTTTTAAATACTGTTTTTGTTTATTCGATAAATTCATTAAATTTTTATCACATTAAGTTGTAATTTTGCTATTCTACCCTTATATATGTTTGTAATCAATGAAGTGACCTTTTACATTAAGGATTTATTAGTTGTGAGTAATAAAAAACGCTCAGCAAGTTCAACGCGCTGGCTCAATGAGCATTTTAATGATCGCTTTGTACAACAAGCACACAAAAAAGGGCTCCGATCTAGAGCTTGGTTCAAACTTGAAGAAATTCAAAAAAGTGACAAATTATTTAAGCCCGGAATAACGGTTGTTGATTTAGGTGCAGCCCCAGGAGGTTGGTCACAATATGTCGCATCGCTTATCGGCAATAAAGGGCGTATTATTGCCTGTGACTTACTTCCCATGGATCCCATTGTTGGCGTTGACTTTCTTCAAGGCGATTTTCGGGATGACGCAGTTTTAAAAGCATTACTTGAACGAGTTGGCGAAGAAAAAGTCCAAGTTGTCATGTCAGACATGGCGCCCAACATGAGCGGTCAACCTGCAGTTGATATACCTAGAGCAATGTATTTAGTTGAACTAGCGTTAGATATGTGTAAAGACGTACTTGCTCTTAATGGTAATTTTATTGTTAAAGTGTTTCAGGGCGAAGGATTTGAAGAGTACCTAAAGCAAGTCCGTTCAATGTTTAAAACGGTCAAAATTCGTAAGCCTGAAGCCTCACGAACACGATCTCGAGAAGTTTATATTGTTGCAATGGGTATGAAGTAGCCAGTTGTATAATTTTGTAGTACCATACTTTGTTAAATTTAGTCGTAACTGTTAATTTTTATAAGAGGTTTTTCTTTTGAACGACATGATAAAGAATTTACTGATCTGGGGAATCATCGCTGTAGCATTGATTGTTGGATTTAGCCAATTCAGCTCAATATCTAATAGTGGACCTCAAGTCAATTATACCCAATTTAATTCCGATATCGCAGCTGGTAATCTCCAAGAAGTGCATATTAACGGACGAGAAATTGTTGCCACAACTAAAAATAAAGGCAATTACACTACATATATCCCTTACCTTGATGGAAAATTAATGGATGATTTATTGGCCAATAAAGTACCTGTTTATGGTAAACCCGATGAAAGACCAAACTTAATCACCAGCATTCTTATCTCTTGGTTTCCTATGATTTTGCTTATTGGTTTTTGGCTCTTTATGATGCGTCAAATGCAAGGTGGTGGTAAAGGTGGACCAATGTCAGTTGGTAAAAGTAAAGCAAAAATGCTAACGCCAGACCAAGTCAAAACAAAATTTACCGATGTTGCCGGAAGTGAAGAAGCAAAACAAGAAGTCACCGAAGTTGTCGACTTTTTACGCGATCCAGGCAAATATCAAAAATTGGGAGGACGCATACCAAAAGGGATTTTAATGGTAGGACCTCCTGGAACAGGTAAAACTTTACTAGCAAGAGCTATTGCAGGTGAAGCCAATGTGCCTTTTTTTAGCATTTCAGGTTCTGACTTTGTTGAGATGTTTGTGGGAGTGGGGGCTTCGCGAGTGCGAGATCTCTTTGAACAAGCACGTAAACACGCACCTTGTATTATCTTTATTGACGAAATTGATGCCGTCGGACGCAAGCGTGGTGCTGGCTCAATGGGAGGTCATGATGAACGAGAACAAACATTAAACCAAATGTTGGTTGAAATGGATGGGTTTGAGGCTAATAGCGGCATTATTATCATCGCGGCAACTAACCGAGTTGATATTTTAGATTCGGCGTTACTCCGTCCTGGTCGTTTTGACCGCCAAGTGCAAATTGGTTTACCAGACATGAAAGGCCGTGAACAAATTCTTGCCGTTCATGTACGCAAAGTTCCGTTAGGTTCTGATGTCAACTTATCGGTATTAGCTCGTGGCACACCAAATTACTCTGGTGCAGAACTTGCTAATTTAGTTAACGAAGCAGCTTTATTTGCTGCACGTCGAAACAAACGAGTAGTTACCATGGAAGAATTTGAGGAAGCCAAAGACAAAATCAATATGGGAACTCAACGCCGTTCATTATCTATGACGAAAGAACAATTAACTAATACTGCTTATCACGAAGCTGGACATGCGATTGTTGGCTATCTTGTGCCAGATCATGATCCACTTCATAAAGTAACTATTATCCCTCGTGGGCGCGCATTAGGTGTAGCATTCTTTTTACCTGAAGGTGACCAAATTAGCCAAAGCCGAACTCAATTAGAATCAAAAATTTCTACCGCTTATGCAGGCCGAATTGCTGAAGGATTAGTCTTTGGTGAAGATAAAATTACGTCGGGGGCATCAAGTGATATTCAATATGCATCTAATGTTGCTCGAGCAATGGTAACCCAATGGGGATTCTCAGAACGTTTACCACCTGTATTATTTGAGTACGAAGAATCATCTTATGGGCCATTGAAAAAAATCTCAGATAGTACAGCTCAAATTATTGATGAAGAAGTTGATGCTATTATTCAACGTAACTATCAACGTGCAAAAACGATCCTAACTGAAAATATTGATATTCTTCACGCCATGAAAGATGCACTATTAAAATATGAAACAATCAATAAACAACAAATTGATGAACTTATGAATCGTCAACCGGTCACACCACCTGATGATTGGACGGAAAGCGATGAAAAAGCAGCAAATGGAGGTAGTGATACACCACTACAATCAAAAAGTTAATTTGCTTTAATAAAATATAACGCGCTTACAGCGCGTTTTTTATCGGTAAACTAAAAATAGCTTATCAATA
This sequence comes from Gilliamella sp., assembly GCF_024104075.1. Classification (NCBI taxonomy): domain Bacteria; kingdom Pseudomonadati; phylum Pseudomonadota; class Gammaproteobacteria; order Orbales; family Orbaceae; genus Gilliamella; species Gilliamella sp. The sequence goes on from NZ_JAGGHR010000006.1 coordinate 11,605, forward strand.
AATTTGCAGGAATAAAGCAACGATTATATTGAAAATTTTACTTTAATTATGCTTAATAATTTTGAAGATCATTTAAACAACTGCATCATTAATTTTAATCAAATAGGGCTTTTAATCATGGAAATACATTTTCAAAATCATGTGATGGATCTTTCATTCCCACAAGTGATGGGCATCGTTAATATGACGCCAGATTCATTTTCTGACGGTGGTAATTATAACAACCTTGATGATGCTATGCGTCGAGTTGACAGTATGATCCAAGCTGGTGCAACATTTATTGATGTCGGCGGCGAATCAACACGCCCTGGTGCAACTGAAGTGTCTGTCGATGAAGAGCTTAACCGTGTTATTCCATTAGTTGAAAAAATTGCCCATTATTTTGATGTTTGGATTTCGGTTGATACATCAAAACCACAAGTCATGACCGAATCTGCCAAAGTAGGAGCCCATCTAATTAATGATATTAGAGCTTTAACAGAACCAGGTGCGGTTGAAGCAGCTGCACAAACAGGATTACCTGTTTGCATTATGCATATGCAAGGCGCTCCTAAAACTATGCAAAATGCGCCATACTATGAGCTAGATATCTATCAAGAAGTCGATAATTTTTTTACAAAACAGATCCAACGCTGCATAAACGAAGGCATTGACCGTCAAAAAATCATACTCGACCCTGGTTTTGGATTTGGTAAAACACTAATGCACAATTACCAGCTATTAGCAACACTTGAACGGTTTCACCATTTAAACCTTCCTTTATTAGTAGGCATGTCCCGAAAATCCATGATAGGACAATTATTAAATGTACCACCGCAAGAACGTACACTTGGTAGTGTTACATGTGCAGTAATTGCGGCAATGAAAGGAGCAAAAATTATTCGCGTACACGATGTAAAGGAAACTTTCAATGCACTAAGGATTGTACAAGCAACCCTTGCAGAACAAGATTCCTTTTGAGATTGTAAAATCGTTGTATTTTTTCGAACAAACTTTTTCATATATAACATTGATTTTAATTAATTTATATCTAATTATTTTTTAGTGAAATCAAATGATTATAAAGTAATTTTATTTAATATTTAGTTTTTATAATTAAAAATAATAAAATAAAAAATTATCGTTTTACTTTAATTTTTATTGTTTAATGAATTTCCCAATGCTATACTGTGTTCACTTTTTATAAAACGAAAGGATTTAAAAATGAACACAGATATGACTAAAACATATTCTCGATTGAATCAATATTGTCGAATTATGGCATTACTAACATTAATTCCAATTCTAATTTTGTTAATTGGCGCAATGTCTCCATTCTTATATTATTTTTTTGATATACAAAATATTGGACTTGAATTTGCAGGGTTTTCTTTTTTCACTAGTGGGGAAGATTATGTTGATTCTAAATCCTTAGCAGGATGGCAAGCGACTATCGCAACATTAATGGAAACTTCATTAATACTTATTTTAATTTATGCGTTTTATCAACTTAGACTATTGTTTATCAATTACAGTCAATCCGAATATTTCTCAGTAAAATCAGCCAACCATTGTTACATCTTTGGCAAATTACTTGTTTGTTGGGAGGTAATACGTTTTTTATCTGAACCGTTATTAACAATGATCTTAACCTATAATCAAGATGCATCAGCACGTTACTTTTCTATTTCTTTTTCTAGTGATGATATCATAACGCTATTTATTGCGATTAGTATTATGCTCATTGGTCAAATACTTAAAAAAGCTTGCCAACTAGATGAAGAAAATAAACAATTTATTTAAAAGGAGTCATCTGTGCCAATTATAATAAATTTAGACGTCATGCTTGCTAAACGTAAAGTTAAATCAAAAGATCTAGCGGTAGCAGTTGGTATTACAGAACAAAATTTATCATTACTTAAGCAAGGTAAAGTAAAAGGATTTAGACTAGCAACACTCGAAGCAATCTGCAAACATCTAGATTGCCAACCAGGTGATATACTAGAATATACCAACGAAGAATAACTTATTAACTTATTGCAAGTAATGCTGCCTCTTGCGCGTGAATTAAGGCTGTATCAAAAAAAGGGATATTACGATCGGATTGAGAGATTAATAACCCAATTTCCGTACAGCCTAAAATAACACCTTCTGCGCCATTTTTAATGAGTTTATCAACAATATTAAGATAGGCTTGCTTAGAACCAAGTTGAATAATACCTTTGCAAAGTTCATCATAAATGATCTCATTAATGATATTTCTATCTTGAACCTCTGGAATAAACACATTTAAATTTTTATCGATCAGTTTAGATTTATAAAAGTCCTGCTCCATTGTATATTTAGTACCTAACAAAGCGACCGATTTAATATTTTGTGCGAGTAAATGTTTAGCTGTCACATCGGCAATATGAATAATCGGAATATTAATTGCTTTTTGGATTTGATCTGCAACTTTATGCATAGTATTGGTACAAATAACAATAAAATCTGCACCAGCTAATTCAACTCTTTTAGCCGCATCAATTAAAATTTCTGCGCTTTTGTTCCACTCATTATTAGCTTGGCAACTTTCAATTTCTTGAAAATCAACGCTATATAAAATCGTTTTTGCTGAATGCAGGCCTCCTAATGATTTAGCAATAGTTTGATTAATAACTTGATAATAAGTTGTTGTACTTTCCCAACTCATACCCCCGATTAAACCAATTGTTTTCATTCTAAAAATTCCTTATAGAAAGTTTATGATTTTTGATATTAAAATAATTTTATTCTTAACTATATTGTAGAATGTGTAAAGTTATTTCAATTGTGGTAGAGTTAGGTGGAATTTAATTAGTACTTGTTTAAGCAATCAATGGTTAATTATCGCTATGAAGGTATTGTGTTTTTACTTAGCAAGCAAAAACATCTACTAAATTTTATCTTTAGAAAAAAATTTTATTAACAAAATAAAGAAATATTGTTCAATATAAAACAGTTTAAGGAATAAAAAGTACGGTTGGTAGCATAAACACATCCACCAATACCTAACTTAAGTAACCTGCTATGACTTTAATCGCGATAATAGCTACAATAGCAACTATTTATATTCTTGAGCAAGAAAATTCTTTTTCTTATATTAATGTCAACTACATAAAAAGGACTAACGCATCGAAATTAACAGAAGTATTGCTGAAATGTTTAACATCACTAGGATAAAATAGTTAATCTGATAAGATGAAAAATTAAATTCGGAATAAATATCTTATTTATTATAAAAAACCCAGCAAATGCTGGGTTAAAAGTTTTTGTTATTTTATTAAATTTTAGTTGTAAATGTACGAGCAATAACATCACGTTGTTGTTCTGCTGTTAATGAGTTAAAACGTACTGCATAACCAGAAACACGAATTGTTAATTGTGGGTATTTTTCTGGGTGTTTTACAGCGTCTTCTAAAGTTTCACGACGAAGAACGTTCACATTTAAATGTTGACCACCTTCAACTTTTACAGTTGGAGCAACATCTAATGGAACTTCGCGATATTCGAATTGACCAAGTTCTGCAGTAGGAATGATTTGATCTTCTTTATAAACTGATTTAGCAGCTACACAACGAGCTTCTTTTGTAGAGTCGTCTAATAACCAGAAAGAGTTTAGAAGTGCTGAGTTGTCTGCTTTAGTAATTTGGATACCTGTAATCATTTTAAATCCTCCTAACGGGGCCTTATTGCCCTAAAATAATTATGGTTAATATAGCACTTTAAAAATTTGATAAAAGTCAAAAAAAACTATTGCTTCGATAAGTAATACCTTTAATTTCTATTTTCTTTTGTGATAGGTTATTATGTAGAAATATATTAGTTATTGCCCAGAAACACTGGCATTATTGATGAGTGATATCAAAATATGACAACAAAATTGACTTGGCATGAAGTTATTGGTGCAGAAAAACAAAAACTTTATTTTCAACAAATAATGCAATTTGTAAAGACTGAGCGTGCTAATGGCAAGATAATTTACCCGCCTCAGCATGATGTGTTTAATGCGTTTCGTTTTACACCATTTGATCAAATCAAAGTGGTGATTTTAGGGCAAGATCCTTATCATGGTCCTAATCAAGCTCACGGTCTTTCTTTTTCTGTTTTACCCGGAGTTAAGACACCACCATCGTTAGTTAATATTTATAAAGAACTGGCAACCGATATTGATGGTTTTACAATTCCTTCTCATGGCTATTTAGCTTCTTGGGCTGCTCAAGGTGTATTACTATTAAATAATGTGTTGACTGTTGAAGCGGGGCAAGCGCATTCTCATGCAAAAATAGGTTGGGAAACTTTTACTGATAATGTGATAGCAGCAATCGATGAGTATCTTGAAGGTGTGGTTTTTTTATTGTGGGGATCTCCTGCACAAAAAAAGGGACAGTTTATTAATCGCCAAAAACATCATGTATTAACATCGGTGCATCCATCACCATTATCAGCTCATCGTGGATTTTTTGGCTGTAAGCACTTTTCCAAAGCGAATGATCTTATTATGCAACAAGGTAAAAAAGCAATAGATTGGCAACCAAGACTAGCGGAAAAACAAACATGAGTAATAATAAAAGACGCCGAACAAGTTTGCAGGAAATTGCAAATTTAATCGGGATTAGTAAAATGACAGTGAGTCGTTTTTTACGCGATCCCAATCTTGTATCTAAACCACTTCAATTACAAATTTCAGCCGCAATAGATAAGTTAGGATATATTCCTAATAAAGCTCCCGATATGCTGTCTAACGCTAAAAGTAATGCCATTGGTATTGTGTTCCCTTCTTTAACCAATCAGGTTTTCGCCGATATTTTAAAAGGTATTGAGATGGTGACTGATATAAGAGGATATCAAACCATGATCACTCATACCGGATACAGTGCTGACAAAGAAGAGTTACGCTTACGCTCATTACTTTCTTATAATATTGACGGATTAATTTTAACGGAAAGAACGCATACTCCAGCAACATTAAAGATGATTGAAATTTCGGGTGTTCCTGTGGTTGAAATTATGGACAGTGTTTCGCCTTGTCTTGATATGGCTGTAGGATTTGATAATTTTACTGCAACCAGAAATATGATTCATCGTATGATAGATAGAGGTCGCCGTAATATTGTCTATTTTAGTGCAAGACAAGATCAACGAAGTATTATTCGTCAAAAAGGGTATGAAAAGGCTATGGAAGAAGCTAGATTGACACCTCGGACGCTAGCGACTAAAGAAGCATCATCTTATGAATTAGGGGCAAGATTTTTACATCAAATTTTAAAAGAGTTTCCTTGTGTTGATGGTATTTTTAGTACCAATGATGATTTGGCTTTAGGGGTATTACTTGAGTGCCAACGGATGGGAATTGAAGTACCAAAACAAATAGCGATTGTTGGATTTCATGGACATCAAATTGGTCAATTTATGAATCCCAAATTGGCATCTATACAAACACCGAGAATTGAAATGGGAAAAATTGCAGCGGAGCTGTTATTAAAACGGATTAATGGTGAACAAATTGATAAAAAAGTGATTGATTTACCTGTTGAGTATTTAAACGGAGAAAGTATTTAATAAAGTAGAAGATGACATTGATAATGATTTAACCTTACCACGTTTAGTGATAAGGTTATTAGTAATAATTACAACCCTTTAGGGTTTTCACCGTATTGGTTGCTGCCTGGTGTTGAGTCCATTACGCAGAATACTAATATAATAATACCACCAATGTATGGAATAAATTGTAACAAAATCCACCAACCTGATTTACTTATATCATGTAAGCGGCGTACAGTAACAGCTAAACTAGGAAGGAATAATGCCAACACTAAGATAGCGGTTATAGCTAAGGGACTTCCAATCATTTTATCAATGATTATCGTGATGAAAGTTAAAATAATATAGAATAAAACGAACATCCAATATTCTTTACGACGAGCTCGACCATTAAAATTTGCATAATTTTTTGTAATACAATCAATAAACCAATTCATTCCTATATTCCTTTTTTTAATTAATTACTGAAATAAATTATTTGGGGCCGCTATTTTAATGAAAAAAAAACGAAAATAAAACTGATTTTTATCGTTAAATTTTTTTATTTTTATTTTTTATCAATATTTACATTGCCTATAAGGCTGTTGATTTCAGGTTTTCATAAAGTGATAACTATGTTAGAATTATCGCTCAGTGGTTATTTATACCAGCTAACAGATTATAGAAAATAACACTGAGGCCATCCATGAAAATAGTTGAAGTAAAACACCCTCTTGTACGCCATAAAATTGGATTAATGCGTGAACACGATATTAGTACCAAAGAATTTCGTGCTCTTGCCAGCGAAGTTGGCAGTTTATTAACTTATGAAGCAACTGCTGATCTACCTACCGAAACAGTAACAATAGATGGTTGGTGTGGACCTGTTCAAGTAGAACGTATTAAGGGTAAAAAAATTACGGTTGTACCTATTTTGCGTGCTGGCTTAGGTATGATGGATGGTGTGCTTGAGCATGTGCCAAGTGCCCGTATTAGCGTTGTTGGTTTTTACCGTAACGAAGAAACGTTAGAACCTGTTCCTTATTTTCAAAAACTAACCTCGGATATTGAAGATCGAATGGCTTTAGTTGTTGATCCAATGTTAGCTACAGGTGGCTCAATGGTGGCGACAATCGATTTGCTTAAAAAAGCAGGTTGTAAAAATATTAAAGTATTAGTTTTAGTTGCTGCACCAGAAGGTATTAAAGTGCTTGAACAAGCTCACCCTGATGTTGAACTTTATACTGCATCGATTGATGAGAGGTTGAACGAAAAAGGCTACATACTACCTGGACTGGGTGATGCTGGAGACAAAATCTTCGGCACAAAATAAAATCTCAAAATTTAGACCGGTTAATCCGGTTTTTTTATGCCTGTTAATCAGGCAAGTTATACAATAAATTTCGTTAAGTAAGAGAGGCGAGATGTGAGCAATATCACAACAGATAAAACAAAAAATATAACATCACTGCATAAACATTCTTGGCAAGATATTTTTACTGGAGCGCAAATGTTATTTGTCGCATTTGGTGCATTGGTGTTAGTTCCACTATTAACAGGGTTAAACCCGAATGTAGCTCTTTTTACTGCTGGAGTAGGTACTTTATTATTTCAATTGACAACTAAAGGTAAAGTTCCTGTATTTTTAGCTTCGTCATTTGCTTTTATTGCTCCTATCTCATTTGGTGTTGCTCAATGGGGGATTCCTGCTACTTTAGGCGGTTTAATAGCTGCGGGATTTGTATTTATTTTTTTTTCTTTTTTAGTAAAAATAAATGGTAAACATGTTATTGATAGTATCTTACCGCCAGTTGTAACTGGACCAATTATTATGGTTATTGGTTTATCATTGGCGCCTGTTACTATAGGTATGGCAATGGGTAAAAACAGTGGACTGCAAGCTGAAAATTATCAATTGATTATTATTTCAATGGTATCATTATTAACAACTTTAGTGGTTGCCATTTGGGCAAAAGGTTTTTTAAAATTATTACCTATTATTTCGGGTATTGTAGTTGGTTATACGCTCTCTTGCATGTTTGGTATTGTCAATTTCCAGCCTATTATTGACGCACCATGGTTTAAAGTTCCCGATTTCACTTTTCCTGAATTTCACTGGCAAGCCATTTTGTATATGATCCCGATTGTAATTGCGCCAACCATTGAACATGTTGGTGATATTATGGCGATTGGTTCGGTAACAGGTAAAGACTATACACGCGATCCCGGTTTACAGCGTACATTACTTGGTGATGGGCTAGCAACTTCGATGGCAGGATTTTTTGGTGGACCACCGTGTATTACTTATGCAGAAGTGATTGGTGCAGTAACGCTAACTCGCAATTTCAAAACTCGAGTAATGACATGGGCAGCTTTTTGGGCAATTTTAATGTCTTTTATCGGAAAAATTGGTGCATTTTTAAGTTCAATTCCAACTGTAGTAATGGGGGGGATTATGGTGTTACTGTTTGGTTCTATTGCATCAGTGGGCATTAATATCTTAGTGAAACATAAAGTCGATCTATCTGTACCGCGTAATATGTGTATTGTTTCATTAGTTTTAGTTTTTGGTATTGGAGGGATGATCTTTGATTTTGGCTCTTATACACTGCAAGGTATTAGTTTGTGCGGTATTTTAGCTATTGTGTTAAATCTTATCTTGCCACATCAAGTCAAATCAACTAATAGCCACTAAATTAACTGCTATATCGTTGGTTATTTTTATGGCCAACGATATTTATAATATAACTGTATTAATCTATCACTCTTTTTAGCCTTTCTATTTTTTTGGTGGCAAACCTTTTTTTGCATTTTTAATCAATACGGTGGTTATCACACTTCACAGTCAGCTCAAAATCCATGTATAGAATTATGCAGTATTTATATTCAATGGATTTTTTGTTTTTATATGCTTATCGCTGTTTTTTGTCAAAAAGTTTCAGGTAAGCATGTGTTTGAGTATAAAAACACACTTATCCAAAAATAAGTGTGTTTTTAATGATAAACCGTTTTATTTGATTGGACGCATGGTTGGGAATAAAATTACGTCACGAATTGTATGGCTGTTGGTAAATAGCATCACCGTACGGTCAATACCAATCCCAAGTCCTGCTGTAGGCGGTAAACCGTGCTCCAGCGCTGTAATATAATCTTCATCATAAAACATCGCTTCATCATCACCCGCATCTTTTTGTGATACTTGATCAGCAAAGCGTTGAGCTTGATCTTCAGCATCATTAAGCTCTGAGAATCCATTGCCAATTTCACGACCACCAATAAAAAACTCGAATCTGTCTGTTACAAATGGATTTTCGTCGTTACGGCGAGCAAGCGGTGATACTTCTGCTGGGTATTCGGTAATAAAAGTTGGTTGAATTAAGTTCGATTCAGCCACTTCTTCAAAAATTTCAGTCACAACACGACCAAGTCCCCAACCTTTTTCAATTTTAATGCCAATTGACTGTGCAATAGCACAAGCTTTATCAAAATCATCTAAGTCTGCATTATTGGTTTCAGGGCGGTAATGGCAAATGGCTTCACGCATGGTCATTTTGATAAATGGTTTACCAAAATCAAACGTATGTTCACCATATTGCACAACAGCATCACCTGTTACCGCAATAGCTAAACGACGGAATAATGTTTCTGTTAATACGATCAGATCTTTGTAATCAGCATAAGCCATGTACATTTCCATCATGGTAAATTCTGGATTATGTCTTGGTGATACGCCTTCATTTCGGAAGTTGCGATTAATTTCAAATACCCGCTCAAAGCCGCCTACAACTAATCGTTTTAGATAAAGTTCTGGCGCAATACGCATATACATATCTAAATCAAGCGCATTGTGATGCGTAATAAATGGTTTAGCTGATGCACCACCCGGAATTACCTGCATCATTGGCGTTTCGACTTCCATAAAGTGGTTTTCAATCATAAAGTTGCGGATTTCACTGACAACTTTGGAACGCGCTTTAAAAGTCTCTCTTGATTCTTGATTGGTGATAAGATCCAAGTAACGTTGACGGTAACGCATTTCTTGATCGGCAAGTCCATGAAACTTATCAGGTAATGGGCGAAGAGCTTTAGTTAATAAACGAATTTCTTCACAGTGGATAGAAAGCTCACCAGTTTTAGTCTTAAATAGGTAACCTTTAGCGCCGACAATATCTCCCAAATCCCATTTTTTAAATTGCTCGTTATAAAAACCTTCAGGGAGATCATCACGAGTAACATAAAGTTGGATTTGTCCAGCAACATCTTGTAGAGAAACAAACGAAGCTTTACCCATTATACGACGCATCATCATACGGCCAGCCACAGTTACAATAATTTTCTTTTCAATCAGTTCTTCGTTAGTTTTATCGCCATATTGTTTATGGAGATCACTAGAAATCGCATCACGGCGAAAATCATTAGGGAAAGCAATACCTTGTTCGCGAAGATGAGCGAGCTTTTCGCGACGTACTTTTAGTTCATTATTTAACTCTTCAATTTGGTTTTGTTGATCTTGCTGCTCTGTTGACATAGTTTTACCTTTTATTTATAACCAAGCGGTTTATAAACCTGCTTTTAAGCTTTCTTCAATAAATTGATCTAAATCGCCATCTAATACGGCCTGTGTATTACGAGTTTCAACGCCAGTACGCAAATCCTTGATACGCGAATCATCAAGTACGTAAGAGCGAATTTGGCTTCCCCAACCAATGTCAGATTTAGTCTCTTCCATTTGTTGTTTTTCAGCATTCTTTTTTTGCATCTCAAGCTCATACAGTTTTGCTTTTAACTGTTTCATTGCTTGATCTTTATTGCTGTGTTGTGAACGGTTATTTTGACATTGAGTAACAATACCCGTAGGAATATGAGTGATTCGTACAGCAGACTCAGTTTTATTTACATGTTGACCACCAGCGCCTGACGCACGGTATACATCGATACGGAGATCGGCTGGGTTAATGTCGATATCAATATCATCATCAATTTCAGGATAAACAAATACAGAAGCAAACGAGGTATGGCGTCGATTGCCTGAGTCAAATGGACTTTTGCGAACTAGGCGGTGTACTCCAGTTTCTGTGCGTAACCAACCGTAAGCATAATCACCCGATACTTTAATCGTTGCCGATTTGATACCAGCAACATCACCATCCGATACTTCCATCACTTCAGTTGCAAAACCTTTTGATTCAGCCCAGCGTAAATACATCCTAAGTAACATTTCTGCCCAATCTTGTGCTTCAGTTCCCCCTGAGCCTGATTGGATATCTAAATAACAATCGGCACTGTCGTAATTGCCTGAAAACATTCGTCGGAATTCAAGTCCAGCCAGTTTTTTCTCTAACTGTTCAAGTTCAAAATTAGTTTCATCGAAAGTATCTTGATCTTCAGCTTCAATAGCAAGTTCAAGCAAGCCTTCAACATCGTCAAGACCTTGAGTTAATGAATGAATGGTATTGATTATTTCATCAAGTGCAACGCGTTCTTTACCTAATGCTTGTGCTTTTTCTGGATCGGCCCATACTTCGGATTGCTCTAGCTCGGCATTGACTTCTTCGAGCCGTTCTTTTTTTAGATCATAGTCAAAGATACCCCCGAATCACGGCTGTGCGTTCGGTAAGTTCTGCTATCTTTGATTTAACTGGATTAATTTCAAACATGATTTAAATGGAGTTGCTCTGTTTTATGATTTATTAAACAAGCGTCCATTGTAGCGGATTTGGGCATAATTTAGCAATTGCCAATTACTATTTTTGACTTTGACTCAGTAAATAAAGCATTGCTCAAAAAGAAAAGATGGCGCACTAGGCGCCACTTTTTAAGATGAAAAGGATATGAGTACAATCGAGTTATTTTTTTGCTTCAGCGTATAGCTCAGCAACTTTATCCCAATTAACTACATTCCAAAATGCACCAATGTAATCAACACGGCGATTTTGATATTTCAAATAATAAGCATGTTCCCAAACATCTAGTGTTAAAATCGGCGTACCAGAAACACCAGCAAATTTTTCGCCCATTATCGGTGAATCTTGATTGGCTGTAGAAACAACTTCAAGTTTACCATTTTGTAATACTAACCAAGCCCAACCTGAACCAAATCGAGTTGCTGCCGCTGCTGCAAATTTTTCTTTAAATGCATCAACTGAACCAAAATCTTTTTCGATGGCCGCTTTTAGGTCGCCTTTTAGTTCAGTACCAACTTTTAATAGTTCCCAGAAAAGAGTGTGATTAACATGACCACCTACGTTATTTTTAATACCCGTAATTTTGTCAGCAGGTACTTTATCTAAATTTTTTAACAAAGTGCTAGGGCAAAGTTCTTTTAATTCAGCTGGCAAAGTTTCAAGAATGGCATTTGCATTGTTCACATAGGTTTGATGATGTTTATCGTGATGCAGATGCATAGTTTCAGAATCAATATAAGGTTCTAATGCATCATAAGCATAAGGTAATGGAGGTAAAGTATAAGCCATGAAATTTGCTCCTTTCATATATTAGGTATTATTAACTACTTTATTTCATGAGTATACGGGCTATTAGTATAGCTCTCAAACTATCACTTAGATAGTTAGTGACTATCTGTTATCAGAATGACTATTGCTTTTTCAATTCGTCTTCATTATTTGCTATAAATGGGGTATACATCATAATTGCGTGGTTTTCGCTGATGAGCTTTTCTTCAACATGGTTATCAATTAAATGTGTTTTACGTTGCCATATTTTATTATGTCTGGTATAACCTCCCCACCATTGTTGTTCAATACGATGATCGGTTTCTAGGATTTCATAATGATTACTTAAGGGGGTATCAGCAAGTAATTCGCCATGTAAATATTGATCATCAAGCCAAAGATTAAGCCGGTAAGTGCTATTGGTTTTATTGATTAACTGTAAATCTACATAGTTATAAGATAAGGTGGCGCCACAAGCAAAAGGAATCGTTCGATTAATATCGGGAAAAACATCAAAACTATGACGCCAACGTTCTATGATTGTAAGATCGGAGTGTAATACAATCCAATAAATCAAATTACCTAATTGGCATAATCCTCCACCAATATCTTTGCCTATCTGTCCATTATGTAATGATAGTCCTTCTAAAAATCCCCGTTTTTGGGATGGGCGTCCTACTTTTTGCCAGATCGAAAAACGTTGATTAGGCTTAATGATTGAACCATTAAGTTTTTCAATTGCTAATCTAAGATTAGTGATTTTGTTATATTGTAAATACATATCAACATCTTTTAGTTGTCTTAATAAAACAGACTGATGTTTTTTGTGTGAATAACAACATGTATTATTATTTATGTCGACAGTGCAATATGCGTTACGATGTCGCCACCAATCAAATTTTCGTTTTAAGATAAAATATTCTTTGCCTAATTTTAGCCTTAATTTACTGCGTTTTATCGGTTTATCGATAATAATATCCTGCATATTTTCCATTCCCTTATCGACAAGATATAATCAGTTATTTTTCTAAAGGTGACAGATAGCGTTGGCTTAACTTGTCGAGAAAAGTGAAAAGTTTTTGATTCATTTCAGTGTAATCATGAGAGCGAAGCTTATCAGGTGTATCGACAAAGCGGTATTTTTCTGCTTGGCTAAGTTCCTTTTGTGAATGGGTAATTAATAATTCGACTACTTCAGGTGTTAACTCCATATGGCATTGGAAACCATAAACAAATTTACTGTATGCAATGATTTGACGAGGACACCCTTCACTATACGCAATAATTTGAGCATCTTTGGTTAAACCAGGCATATCATTGTGCCAATGACCGACTTCTAATGTACTACCAAAATCAGTAAACAAAGGATTTGTTTTACCGATTTGAGTTAACATAATAGGGAATTTGCCAATTTCTTTTTCTGGGCTGTTGCTATAATTTGCCCCTAGAGCTTCGCCGATTAATTGTGAACCAAGACATACACCAATGACTACTTTCTCTGCTTTTATTGCTGATAAAATAATGGCTTGTTCTGCTTTAGAATCAAAATGAGCACATTCTTGTTTGGTCGTTGATGGTGACTGTGGACCGCCCATAACAATAAGAAAGTCGATATCATCAATGCTATTAGGAAGTGGTTCATTAAGGTAAACGCGAGAATAAGTTATAGTGTGATGATTATTTATCGCCCATTGTTCATAAGCTCCGGGCGCTTCAAAATCCTCATGAATAATAAAATGTATATGCATTAATAACTCCTCCTTGTCTATAAATATCATTATTAACATTATGATTTGATAAAATTTATATCAAAGGATATAAATTTATTTTTGAGTTATTATGAATAATTTATTTGCAATTGCAATACAGAATTTTGAACTAACACGATAAAAAACAGGTAAAAAGAAATCACTTAAAATATGAAACAACAGGGAAAGATAAATATGAAAATCTGAAAGTTGGCTCCTCCAACAGGACTTGAACCTGTGACATACGGATTAACAGTCCGCCGTTCTACCGACTGAACTATGGAGGAACCGAAATGTAGCGCGCATATTATAGATTTAATGGCGCTATGTCAATAGTTAAATTATTTTAAATGTTTTTTTGTGTAAAATTTCCTCCTTTTATTATCATTCAAGTGTTAGGATTGTCTTGAATAAATGGCGTTGTCTAAGTAATTGCTGTGGGTGCGATCCTAGTTCATGTTGTGGAATAATCTGATTTAGATCGCGATAATAATCAACCCAATAAGATAAAATCTCATTTGTCGCTAAATCTTTAAAATTCATTGGATATAATGCGAAATAATCATTACCTTGCTCAGTTTTAAAGGCATAAGTAATTAGTTCACTGCAATAAAACCCATCTGCATTGGGATGAAAGCTGTGATTGTAAGGTGAACCCAAGCATTTCTTTACCCGTCTTAATGCATTTTGAATAACAACTAAATCATGGATTCTACCAATGATATTGTGCTTAGCTGCACAAATAAAATTAGTAAACGATTGTTCAATCACGCCATAGTTTTGCGTTGCTTCAATAACGGTATTATTTCCAATATATAAACCAACATGATTAATACTTTTGGTTATTTCATCTATCTTTGACAATGCACCTGAAAGGCTTACAGCGCCATTAAAAGCATTATTTTTTTTTAGGCTTTGGAAGATTATATCTCCACATTGGATATTATTGTTTTTTAGCACGATAGCGCCATAGCGAAAACATTACACAAGTTGCAATAATAAATTTAAGCGCATCCACCCCAACAAATGGCAGATAACCCACTTTTAAAGCATCAATTAGCGTGATGTGTAAATAGCCCATTAAATAGACAACGCCAAATACAAATAACAATTGATGCGCACAAGCGAATGCAATTAAACCTAAAATAAAGTGACGATCATAACCTCTTTCTGCTGCAAACCCTGCTAAATAGGCACTAAATACATAGCCATATAAGTAACCTGAAGATGGTGATGCTAACGCCATAATTCCACCACTACCATTGGCAAATAGCGGTAACCCAATTGCACCTAAAATAAGGTATTGGATTATTGCTAATGCACCTAGTTTACGACCTAAAAAAGCACCAATTAACAATACAGCCAATGATTGTAATGTAAATGGAACAGGGTAAGTTGGAATACTAATGTTAGCGGCTAATCCTAAAAGTAATGCTGCACTTGTTGTGGTTAATAATTTACGTTGCCAAGAAGATAAATTTACAAGTGTAGTGATAAATGTTGGATAATACGAAGTCGGTTGAAGTTTCATTATTTTCTACCTTTTATATAAATAGTAGAACTATAATAGCGCAATTATTATTGTTGTAAACTTTTTTGTTTTTAATTTGTTTACATTGGAGTGGAATATAGGATATTTTTATCACACTCTAAAATAAAGAGTGTGATAATTAAAATAATTTGTTACTTAAACTAAGTAAGGATTACTAACTCGTTCATGACCAAAACTAGACATAGGTCCGTGGCCTGGTACAAAAATAAAGTCATCCCCAAGTGGTAATAATTTATTAGTGATTGATGAAATTAAATCGGCATGGTTGCCTCGTGGAAAATCAGTTCTTCCTATACTACTTTTAAATAATACATCGCCGACAAAAGCCAGCTTATCCAAATGGTTAATAAAAACAATATGTCCCGGAGTGTGACCCGGGCAAAAAAGTACATCAAGGCTAATATTACCAACTTGAATCTGCTCACCTTCTTTCAACCAACGATCAGGCAAAAAGCTATCAGTATAAGGAAAACCGAATTGTGTACTTTGTTGTGGTAAACTTGTTAATAGAAATTCATCTTCTTGGCTTGGTCCAATAATCTTCACATCATAATGTTTAGCCAATATAGTTGCAGCACCGACATGATCCAAATGTCCATGGGTTAATAAAATCTGCTTAATATTAACGCCTAGCTTTTCAACCGCTTTTATAAGCAGTTCGGGTTCACCTCCGGGATCAATAAATGCACCTTCCATGGTTTGATCGCACCAAATGATGCTACAATTTTCTTGGAAAGCTGTAACTGGGATGATTTGGTACTGGAACATAGATTTATCTCCTTATTTCTTGCTGATGATTGGTTAGATTTTGTCCGTCTTCTTTTTTTAATTGTGCAAAAATAATGCTTGATAAAACGGTAATCATACCAAGTATAACAAATGTTAACTGAAATGAGTGAATAGTACTTGTTGTGGTGCTAATTAAGCGTAATAAAACAGCACCCAATCCGGTACCAAAACTAATTGCTAATTGTTGATTTACTGCCATTAAGCTATTGCCACTACTTGTATTGTCGTTTTCTAGATTAGCTAAGGTTATGCTATTCATGGACGTGTATTGCATGGAGTTGATTCCACCGATACAAAATAGCAATAAACTGATAAGAATAAGTGGTGTCGATAAATTTAATACGGACATTAAAATAATCATTATGCCAGCTAAAATTGTATTAGTAACTAGTACGAAACGGTAACCTAAACGTGCTAAAATACGTGGAATAAAGATTCGAGTACAAATTGAAGCAATGGCCATTGGCATCAACATAATGCCGGCAAAAATAGCTGAATAACCAAATCCCACTTGTAATAATAGTGGAATAAGAAAAGGCACTCCTGATATACCTAATCGGCAAATTAAATTTCCGATAATTCCTATTTTGAACGTACGGATTTTAAATAGCGATAGTGGGAATAATGGAGTTTGTTTCTTTTTTGCATATTCACGATAAATAAATAAAAAAAGTAGACTAATTGTCGCAAGTAGTAATGGACAATAATATGTCTGATTTTGGTTTAAAATCTCTACACTCAAAGTGGCGCTAATAAAGCTAATAACAATAAATATAAAGCCTAATAGATCAAAAGGCATGTGTTGGCCTTTTAAGTTAGGCATGTATTTCCAACTAATTATTATACCTAAAATACCAATGGGTAAATTAATAAAAAACACCCAGTGCCAACTTACCATATCAACTAGATATCCTCCCAATACTGGTCCTAAAACGGGACCAATTAATCCAGGAATCGTGGCTGTATTTAACGCAGCTAAAAAATCACTACGCTTAAAAGATTTTATCAATACTAAACGTGATATAGGCACCATCATCGAGCCACCAACACCTTGGATCACTCGTGATATATCTAAAAAAATTAATGAATTAGATAAAGCGCAAAGTAATGAACCCAGTGTGAATAGTGAAACGGCCATGACAAAAATATTTCTAGTGCCAAATTTATCTGATAAAAAACCACTAACAGGAATAAATAATGCAAGGGTCAAAGCATAACTTATCACGGCTGATTGCATATTTAATGGGGACTCATTGAGGTCGTTAGCCATAGTGGGGAGAGCTGTATTTAATATCGAGGTATCAAGTGATTGCATAAAGAATGCAAACGCCGCAATCCACGGTAATATACGATAGACAAACGGTGGTAACTGTAATTCGCTATTCATTTTAATTTGGCCTAAAATTAATTTAAATGCTAGTGGAGCGGTTGGATATAAGCTCAGAAAATTAAGCTCTCTTACTTAGAGTTGATTAAGAAAGAGAGCTGATGAATGCTATTTTACAATATTATTTGTTAATGATTGGATTTTTTCTTATTCTTTACTGGTTTACCTTGCCAATAGCCAGCCAGTAATGAGCCTGAAATATTGTGCCAAACAGAAAATACTGCAGCAGGCAGAGCCGATAAAGCCGAAAAGTAGGTGGTGCCTAAAGTAGCTGCAAGGGCAGAGTTTTGCATTCCTACTTCAAGTGACATGGTTCTGCAGGTTGATTCATCAAATCCAAATAAACGTCCTCCCCAGTAACCACCAAGCAATCCTAACGCATTATGAATCACAACTGCAAAAATAACAGTACCTCCCACTTGGCCAATTTGAGTATGGCTACCTGCTACTACAATACAAATAATTAATAAAATACAAATCATTGATAAAAGTGGTAAAAATTGCTCACATTTTTTAACAATAGCATTTAAGAAATGGTGAACAATTAATCCTAATATAATCGGTATTAGTACAATCTGTACAATATGTACAAGCATTCCCCAAACAGGGACTTCAACTGTTGTTCCAACTAATAGTAGTGTTATCAGTGGTGTTATAACTACCCCCACAAGTGTCGAAACAGATGAAATTGTAACAGACAATGCAACATCACCTTTGGCAAGATAAATCATCACATTTGATGCTGTTCCGCTAGCTACGCTTCCAACTAACACCATGCCAACCAATAGTTCTGGTCTCATTGTAAATAGTTTTGATAAAATTAGAGCAGTTAACGGCATAACAATATAATGTAGCAAAGTACAAATAACCACCGCTTTAGGTTTGGTGACTACACGTTTAAAATCATCAATACTTAATGTAACTCCCATGGTGAACATCACAAACATGAGTAATTGTGATGTATGGGGACGTATAGGTGTAAAAGTATCAGGAGAAAAATAGGCCATAACAGCACACAAAACTGCCCACAAAGGAAATAATCGGGTGAGGGAGGAAATAGATCGAACAAATAGTTGATTCAATTGTCTAGCCATATAAACCTACTGTTGTCGGTTTACCAAAATAACTTCATAATAATAGTAAATTTATTTTAGTTGCTTGTTAAATTTTAATTCTATTAATTCCACTAAATAGCGTCAAGGTATTTGTTAAAATTGTGTTAAGTATGTGATCTGGTGATTCATTGCGTAATTGTGTCAAGATTTTAAAAACCTCGGTAATATATTCAGGGCGGTTTGGTTGACCTTGGCGTCCACTTAATGGCATGTCGGGCGCATCTGTTTCAAGTACTAGGCTGCTAAGTGGTAATTGAGCAATTGTATTGCGAGTTTTATTCGCACGTTCATAACTAATTACGCCACCTACACCAATATAATAACCCAGCTTAACAAATTGCATGGCTTGTTGATAACTACCTGAAAAACCATGTATTACGCCACAACAAGATAAGTTGGCCTTGTGTAATTCACAGTACATAATATCGTGCGCTTTGCGTGAATGTATTAAAACGGGCAAATCAAACTGTTTGGCAATTGTTAATTGCGACCTAAAAAATAATAATTGTTGTTGCCAATCGATACTTAAATCGTAGCGATCGAGCCCGATTTCACCAATGGCAACTAATTTTTTAGGTTTTGTTTTAACAATATTGGTTAATAGTTCTAAATCAGCCATAGTATGTTGATAGATAGGATGCAACCCCAAAGCGGCATAAAGTTCATGGTATTTATTCGTAAGTTGTAAAACAGCATCAAAATAGTTAGCACTAACTGCGGGTATAATTAACCCAACGATATTCGCTTGGCGAATCTTATTTATTGAATCAGCAAGAAAATCACTAAAAGGTGGAAAATCAAAATGACAATGTGTATCAATAAACATAATGCTAATGCCTCTTATTCTGCCGTTGTTTGATGTAATAAAATTGGCAATAAAAATCGCTCAGCAGTAAATATAATTTGTTCAATCAGTGTATCGGTTAACTCAGGATAAAGACGAGTATAATAACTGTCACACTCGGCGGATTGGTTAAATCCGCCTTGCCATGAATTTAAAAGTTGATTGATAGCTCTTTCACTAGCGATAATCTGACCTGTTTTTTTATCATAAGCTGTAATTAACCAACTCCATGAACTTTTTAATGGCATTAATAATGGTTCATTGATACCTTGCAGATAGCCTTCAACTAAATTAGTTAATATGGCTAAAGCCTGATCTGCATTTAAATGTGAAAATCGCCATTCATTATCTTCCCTACCATACATGCGGCTTTGACTGTCAATTTTATTGGGATTTAAAATGCAATAAACCAAATGATCAATCCACAATGAAATACCATCACGAATGGAAAGCTTTGATGGTCGCCATGTCAATATACCATCGTCTTGAATGTGAGTTAGCCAACCTTGTAATTGGTAATGTTGATCATTGGGTGAAATAGTTAAATTAACTTCTTGTGTTGTCATGATTAAACGTTCTTGGTCAACTTTATTAGCCAAAGGTTGCAGTGATTCAAGTTGATTATCATAAATAATTTCACCAAACGCACCATCTGGTAAGTCACCTGTTAACGCTAATCGTTGATAGAAATCATCTGATTGTTGCGATCTATTGGCAATTAATTCATTTAAAATCTGTAAGTTTAATTGATAGCGCTTTAAGCTATCAAGATTAAAGTTTTCAGCATCTGGTAAGGTATCATCCAGATAATTTATATAAAAATTAAACCGTTTCTGTAAAAATAGCCTAATAGAGTGCTGGTAAAATCGTTTTAATTCATCGAGATTAATATTATCTACACTAATAATTGGTATTTTACTAATAAATAACTGACTTTCACCCTGTTGCAATGCTGCAGGTAACCACTCATCGGCATAGCTTTTGGGTTCTTGTAAAAAATTTTTGGGGTTAAACGGTGTGCGTGTATGGTTTACACGTAAAAAATCTAAGCTATTTGTAGTGCCATCTGTATTATTTTTAGCCTTGCCATAATATTGGCCAATATATTCCCAAAACTCATCAACAAGTATAGAAGGATAACGTTCACTATTATCTTTCATATCGCGACCAATATAACTGATATACAACTGTTTTTGCGCAGATAAAATTGCTTCTAAAAAAAGGTAACGATCATCTGTACGACGGCTACGATCCCCTCGTCTTGGATGTTGTGCGATTAAATCAAAATCAAGTGGAAGAGACGTTCTTGGATAATCGCCGTCATTCATACCAAGTAAACAAACAACTTTAAATGGAATAGAACGCATTGGCATCATGGTACAAAAATTTATCTTACCAACTAAAAAACGATGCGCTAAATGATTTTGCTCTAAGCGTGATTGCATAGCATCATGTAGAATAGTGATAGAAATATTATCTGTATAACAAGCCGATAATCCACTATTAATCAGTTCTTGCCATTCTTCTTCGATCATCAATAAAATGGATTCACGTTGAACATTACTTACAAAAAAGTCATTGATTAATTCAAGGCAACAAGGTTGCCAATTAATTAGCGGTTTTTCTTCATTTAAGATAGCAAACCACTTACTTACAACTTTAATAAATTCGGCTAATTGGCCTATTAATTCGGCATCTAAACCTGTTGCACCATCATAAGGTAATATTTGTTGCCAACCGCCTTGTTCACTGTTCATCGTGTAACCGAGTAATAACCGCTCAAGCCCAAATAACCAACTATGTGCACTATCAAGTCCAAAACGAATGCCTGACTCAACAATCCAAGTTCGCAACAAGGTTAATTGAGATTCGTTAATAGCGAATTTTTCGGCAATAGCAGGGATTTCAAGTAAATTAAATAGTTCTTCTGCTGTAAATCGACTATTTGGAAAATTTAAAATGGCAAAAAAGCCTTGAACGATAGGATCGATATTTCGTGCTTTTTGATCTGAAATAGTAAAAGGTAAATAGCGCTTTTCAACAGCATTACCAAAGACGGCTCGAATATAAGGAACATACTTATCAATATCTGATACCATAACTATGCAATCGCGCAACTCCAGCGTAGGATCGGCATCAAAAACCGATAGCAGGTAGTCATACAATACCTCAACTTCACGTTGTTCACTATGGCAGGCATGAAACGAAATCGACTTATCTGTTACGGCAAAAGTTTTATTATCAAAATCGGTTTGATACAGTTCTAAAATATCTTGCTGAATAGCATGTAATAGACAAGAACGATCCTGATCGGCAAACGCTTCAATATCTTGCTTATTATTAAATTCTTGTAACAAAAATAGATTATCACGCCCAAGTTTTCCCCATGAGGTTAACAGAGGATTGGGTATTTTATCGGGTGTATTTAATATATCTGACAACTGTTTTTCAGCAATATCGCCCCAATACCATTTACACGGATTATTAAACATTAAATGGACATCAATATGTTGGCCAAGTGCTGAAAGTAGCGAAAGATAAATAGGAGGAAGAGAAGTAATACCAAAAATAAAAATACGGTTGGGTAATGCATCTAAACGTGAACGTTCAAAGTTATTATTTAATAACATTTCAAGCATTTGTTGATAAATATTAGCGCGATGATAAGGTTGGCTAATTGATATTAGTTTTCGCCACAACTCCGCTTGCCACGTTTCATCAGAATGATGATTCAATTCGGCAACAGTCTGGTTTGCCTCCCATTTTGCTAGCCAATCTGGACGGTAAACTAAATATTGGTCAAATAATCGTGCAATACGCGTTGCAAGCTGATACCGTTTTTTATCTTGCTTATCAATATCAAGATAATGTTTAAGCGCGCTAAACTCAGGTTGTTTAATAACTTGAGGTAACAAATAATACAAACGCCAACTCATTGATTCAACATTAAAGCTATTTTCAATTGGCGCCTCTGGTAACAAGACTTGATAAAGTTGCCAAATAAACTGAGTTGGAAAAAGAAAATCAACATTAGCCACAATACCAAGCTCATCCGCTAACGCAATTTGCAACCATTGTGCCATGCCTTGACTTTGCACCATAACAACATCAGGTGTAAATACATCATCTAATGGTTGCCTGCGCATCAATTCACTTAATAATGTTTTGAGTAAATCGACTTGATTTGAATGATAAATGGTAAACATAACAACACTAATTATTAGTAAGATTGGGTTAAGATTATCGCTGATCGTTATTAATAAATCTAGTTGCTATTCTAGTATCAATTTTATAAGTAAGATAGCCATTAACGAGTAATAATAAATGGGGGGTTATCTTTGATTATAGCTAATCTCGAATGGGCTTTCCTCGATGATTCTATTATGCGAGCGCATCAACATAGCTCAAAATGCACCAACTCAGCATTAAGAACAGATAGGAAAAAACTATGGAGGAAACTCAACTAAAATCCACCTTTCTGTTAATAGCATGGATTGATATCTGTATAAATATCGCCATTTAATTGAAAATGCGTTTGACAGAATTAAGCAGTATCGTTCAATATCAAAAAGATATGATAAATTAGAAAGCAATTATGCCTGCATGTTATTGCTGGCATTTATACTTATGTGGCTACCAATGTATTATTGGTTGATATATGAACACAAAAGATCAACAGATCCTAATAGCGAAATTGCTAAATTAAAGCAAGTAGTTTGGAAAATAATTTATGATAAGGCACTTAAATTGAAAATTGGCCAATTAAAAACTATCAAAGATTTTAATCTTTCATCGTCTGCCGTAAAAAAGAAATTGAAAGAACGTTATGGAAACAAAATTCTTTATCAAGAAATGGTCATTTTACCAGTTTCTATTTTTAACTCACCATTGCTGACAACGCTTGATAAACAATGGTGAATTAAAATAATGTTAAACTCTTAACTGGTCCAAAACTTTTACGGTATAAATGATTAATACCATGTTCCTTTATTGCAGCTAAATGCGATTTAGTTGGATAACCTTTGTGTTTAGCAAGTCCATACTGTGGATATAATTTATCAAGCTCAACCATTTCACGATCGCGTGTAACTTTAGCTAAAATAGACGCAGCACTGATTTCTGGCACTAATAAATCGCCTTTAACTACAGCTTGTGTTTGTATACCAAAATCGGGGCAACTATTGCCGTCAACTAATACAAAATCGGGGTTAATAGGTAATTTAGATACAGCTCGCTGCATAGCAAGCATGGAAGCATGTAATATATTTAATTTATCAATTTCGTCCACAGATGCTCTTGCAACACTCCAAGCTAAAGCATCTTGTTTGATAATATCAAATAGATGTTCTCGTTTTTTTTCGGTTAGTTTTTTAGAATCAGTTAAGCCTTTAATGGGCTTGTTAGGATCTAAAATAACTGCAGCCGTAACAACATCGCCACAAAGTGGACCTCGTCCAACTTCGTCGACACCAGCAATTAATGTAGCATCGGGGTAAGTAAATTCTAACAACAAGGTAAATCCTCTAACATTATCATTAGGATATCATTTATTTAAAACATCCAATACAGCTTGTGCAGCTTGTTCATCAGCATTACAACGGATTTGTTTATGCAAAGATAGAAAGGTGTCTTTCAATACTGAATTATCCCCTTCTAAAAAAGGGATAATACAGTTGGCGATATTTTCTGGTGTGCAATCTTGTTGCAACAATTCAGGTACAATCTCTTTACCGGCTAAAATATTAGGTAAAGACACATAAGGCGTTTTAATTAATTTTTTAGCTAACCAAAAAGTGAATGCTTTCATTTTGTACCCAACTACCATTGGACACTTAGCTAACATACATTCTAATGCCACAGTCCCCGATGCTAAGATTGCTGCATTACTTGCAATCATCGCTTCACGGGCTTGACCATGTAGTAACTGTATTTTAAGTTCTGGTGCAACTTGAGCTTTGATTTGTTCAAATTCTTTTTGTCTTTTAGCATTAACTAAAGGCACTAGAATATGTATATTAGGATAACGCTCTCGCAATAGCTTTGCTGCTTTTAAAAAAGGTGCTGATAATAATGTCACTTCAGCATGACGGCTACCTGGTAATAATGATAAACAAAGGCTATTTAAGGGAACACCTAATTGTTGACGCATAGTTGTTTGATCTGGATTTAAAGGAATATCATCCGCCATCTTATGCCCAATAAAGCGACAAGGAACATCAAACTTATCATAAAAGACTTTTTCAAAAGGTAAAAAGGCTAAAATAAGATTAGTATTACGCTTAATTTTGAAAACGCGTTTTTGCTTCCAAGCCCAAACAGATGGACTAACATAATGAATCGTTTTAATGCCAGCTTGCTTTAATTTTCCTTCTAGGGAAAGATTAAAATCGGGAGCATCAACACCAATAAATATATCGGGTTTGAGTTTAACTAGGCGTTTAGTGATATCTCGGCGAATAGATAAAATACGGCGTAATCGACCCAATACTTCAACAATTCCCATGACCGATAATTCATCCATTTCGTACCAAGCTTTACAGCCTTCGGCTTGCATTTTCGGACCCGCTATACCTACAAATTCAATATTAGAATGGTAATTTTTTAGCGCACGAATCAATCCTGCGCCAAGAATATCGCCCGAGGCTTCTCCTGCGACTAATGCAATGACTACTGTTTCATTAGCCATTAACGGATGATGCCACGCGTTGAACGGGTAAAAAAGTCAATAAACAATTGGATTTCAGAGTGTTGCTTGGCAATGGTTTCAATTTCAACTTTTGCCTCTTCAAACGATAAGCCATTTCGATAAAGGATTTTATAACTATTGCGAATCGCCTGCAAAGCATCTTTGCTAAACCCTCTACGTTTTAAGCCTTCATAATTTACGCCATGAGGTGTTGCATGATTACCTTGGGCAATAACATAAGGTGGAACATCCTGAGCAACACCTGAACAACCACCAACCATAACATGTGATCCGATCACACAAAATTGATGAACGGCTGTCATTCCGCCAATAATTACATAATCATCTAATTGAACATGCCCACCTAAAGTGGCATTATTTGCTAAAATACAATGATCACCAATATGACAATCGTGAGCAACATGTGCATTAATCATCAATAAATTATCACTACCAATTCGCGTTAATTCACCACCTTGAACAGTGCCACGGTGAATAGTTACGCTTTCACGAATCATATTACGATCGCCAATTTCAGTGCGTGTTGGCTCTCCACGATATTTTAAATCTTGGTTTACCTCACCAATCGAAACAAATTGATAGATTTGGTTATCTTTACCAATTTTTGTGTGACCATTGATAACAACGTGTGATTTTAAAAAAGTACCGTCACCAATTTCAACATTCTCACCAATAAAGCAAAACGGACCAATTCTGACGTTATCGCCAATTTTTGCTCCCTTTTCAATCACTGAGCTTGGATGTATCTCCATTGCCATAATTATTCCTTAATACTGTTTTTGGGGGAAATGCTAAAAAACGATTATTTACGGGCACACATCATTTCAGCTTCACAAACTAACTTACCATCGACAGTTGCAACACCATGGAATAATGCAATACCACGACGTTCTTTAATATATTCAACATCGAGCATAAGCTGATCTCCTGGTACTACAGGGCGTTTAAAACGTGCTTTATCAATGGAAGCAAAATAATAAAGTTGACCTGGTGATAGCTCTTCAATACTTTTGAAAGCCAATATCCCAGTCGCTTGAGCCATTGCTTCTAAAATCAAAACACCAGGGAAAATGGGTTTATTTGGAAAGTGCCCCTGAAAAAATGGCTCATTCACAGTAACATTTTTTATCGCTTTTAGTGTTTTACCTTTCTCGTAACTAAGAACTCTATCAACCATTAAAAACGGATAACGATGAGGTAACAGGCTGATGATTTCTTCAACATCAAGGGTATTAAGTTCGGTAGTCAAAATAGCTATCCTTATACATTATTACTATAAATTTTTAACATTATAACTGAGGATACCACTTTCACTCAAGGATGATTTAAATTGCAAAAGATGCTTTCCTTAATATATTATCAATGGATTACTATAAATTTATAAAATAAATGATTTGTAAACCCTTATTATCTTATATCAAATCAGATATAATAACTAAGATAATTACCCAAAAAGTTTATAATCTGGAGAAGTAGAATGAAATCATTGATTAAAATGACGTTAGTAAGCAGCGTAATTGTATTAACATTAGCTGGTTGTGATGAGAAAAATTCATCAAATAAAGTAACAATTTCAACTAATGCACAAAAAGAAGCATATGCATTAGGTTCATCATTTGCAACATACATGAAGTCAAATTTAGAACAAAATGAAATTAAACCAGACCAAGAATATTTAATCAGTGGCTTTAATGAAACTTTCCGAGATGCCTCTCAACTTTCAAAAGATGAAGTGAAAACCATCTTAGATGAATTTGGTAAAAGAATCCAAAAAGAAAGCAAAGAGCGTTTTGAAAAAGAAAAAACTGAAAATACAGCATCTGGTGAGAAATTCCGTGCAGAATTTGCTAAACAAGATGGAGTAAAACAAACAAAATCAGGGTTACTTTATCAAATCATTCAAGAAGGTTCTGATCGTCGTCCAACAGCTCAAGATACAGTTATTGTTCATTATACAGGAACTTTAACTGACGGACGTAAATTCGATAGTTCTTATGATCGAGGTGAACCAGCAACATTTCCACTAAATGCTGTTATCAAAGGTTGGACAGAAGGAATTCAGTTGATCGGAATTGGTGGAAAAATCAAACTTGTTGTACCACCTGATTTAGCTTATGGTGACCAAAGTCTTCCAGGTCAAGAAGGTAAAGCTGGAATCCAACCTGCATCAACTTTAATTTTTGAAGTTGAATTGCTTGGCATTGATGGGGATAAAAATGATAAAAATCAAGAGCCAGCTCAAAATCAAGAACAACAAGTTAACTAACTTGATTGATTCATTGAGTTATACTCTTGTTGTTATGGGTCCTGCTTATGGGACCCAATCCGCTTATTGTGCATATCAATTTGCACAAGTTTTACTGTCACAGACTCCCCATACCATTAAAAATATCTTTTTTTATGCTGATGGTGTTTATAATGGCAACAGTTATACTGATCCCGCTAATGATGAATTTGATTTAATCTCTGCATGGCAGGAATTAGCAAAAACATACCCTTTAACTTTAACTGTTTGTGTTGCTGCCGCTCAGAGGCGTGGCGTTATTAAAAATAATCTCGCGGATTATTTTCATTTAACGGGCCTTGGAGAACTAAGTGAATCAATTGCAACAACAGATCGAACTATTCAGTTTTAACTTAAGATACTGAAATGAAAAAATTAGCAATTATTATTAGCTCACCACCTCACGGAAATGCCAAAGGCCGAGAAGCTCTTGATATAGCATTGGCCATATCAGTCATTAACCACATTTCTGTTTTTTTTATTGATGATGGTGTATTCCATTTATTACCAGAACAACAACCCCATAAAATTTTAATGCGTGATTATATTGCAACTTTTAATATGCTTGAGCTTTATGATATTGATGATGTGTACGTATGTGAATCTTCACTCAAATCGAGAAATCTAATTCAAATACCTCATAATATTCCTAGTAAAGTCATTAATAATCAGTTATTAACTCAATTATTAACTCTTCAAGATGTAATTTTTCGATTCTAATTCTAGACTAAAATACAACATATTACACTGCAATAATAGGCATTATACCTAAATAAAAATCGTTCAATAAGACTATTTGTTTTATTTATTTTATCTGATTTTTCTGATTATTTATAAATACATTCTAGTATTTATAAATAAGCTAATAGTATTTTGTATATGATTAAATCAAATAAATAATCCACTCTATTTTTTCATTATACTTAAATAGGAGTAGATTATGGTTTAATTTGATTTAACTCTTATTTTAATTAACTAAACTAACTTTTTCATTTGATCTGCAATCTTTTCTGCTTGCTGACCAACCACAATTTGTACCCCTGTTTTACCTAATTTTATTACTGCCATTGCACCAAGGGCTTTAGCAGCTTGTTCATCAATAAGCTCCGAATCATTAACGCCTAAACGCAAACGTGTAATACAAGAATCAATATT
Source organism: Gilliamella sp. (assembly GCF_024104075.1). Lineage (NCBI taxonomy): Bacteria > Pseudomonadati > Pseudomonadota > Gammaproteobacteria > Orbales > Orbaceae > Gilliamella > Gilliamella sp. Next base: position 40,158 of record NZ_JAGGHR010000006.1, read on the forward strand.
GGTTAGGTTTTCTTTACCGCCAACAACTGCTAAATATTGCTCTGCAATTTTTGTTGTATCTGTATTACCTTGCGTTGATTTTTTCGTTTCACTTTGGGTTGTTTCCACTTCATCTTCACGACCTGGTGTTTTAAGATTAAATTTCACAATAACAAAGCGGAATGCAACATAATAAACAACAAAGAACACTAAACCCTGAAGTATAAGCATATACCAATGTACAGCAAGTGGATTACGACTAGAAAGTAACATATCAACTAAGCCAGCACTAAAACCAAATCCTGCAATCCATTGCATCGCTGCGGCAATATAAAGTGAAATACCAGCTAAAATAGCATGTAAAACATAAAGTAATGGCGCAACAAACATAAACGCAAATTCTAATGGTTCAGTAACGCCAGTAAAGAATGCAGCAAATGAAGCGGCTAACATAATTGAAGCTGTTTTATCCTTATTACCTTTTTTTGCTGTATGATACATAGCTAACGCAGCTCCTGGTAAGCCAAACATCATAATTGGGAAGAATCCAGCTTGGTAACGACCCGTAATACCAATTGTAGCTAATCCATCATCAATTGACTTTTGTCCACCTAAAAAAGTTGGAATATCATTAATACCTGCAACGTCAAACCAAAAAACAGAATTAAGTGCATGATGTAAACCAACAGGAATTAATAGACGATTGAAGAACCCATAAATACCAGCACCCACTGAACCTAAATCTTTAATATATTTACCAAAAGCAACTAATGCATCATAAATAGATGGCCAGATAAAATATAAAACAGCAGAAACCAATAACATAACTATCGATACGATAATAGGCACTAGCCTTTTACCACTAAAAAATGCTAATGCTTTATGTAATTCCACTTGACTAAAACGATTGTAAAGTTCAGCTGAAATAATACCAACGAGAATACCAATAAATTGGTTATTTATTTTTTGGTATGCAGCAGGAACTTTTTCTAACCAATTTTCTGCTTTTGTATCAATACCACTAAATAGTGCAATCGAACTAGGAGACAGTAAAGTTGTAACCACTAAAAAGCCAACTAACCCAGCAAGTGCGGCTGCACCATCTTTATCTTTAGACATACCATAAGCCACACCAATAGCAAAAAGTATTGGCATATTATCAATAATTGCTCCGCCAGATTTAATTAAAAAAGCGGCTACAATACTATTTTGCCCCCAACCATTAGGATCGATCCAATATCCAATTCCTAGTAGTATTGCAGCAGCTGGTAGAACTGCCACAGGTACCATCAATGAACGCCCGATACGTTGCATATAAGCTAAAATTCCCATAAGTTTAACCTCATATAGTTATTAGGGGTATATAATAAAAAGTAATAAAATTTTACATCTTTAAGTGATGATAATTAAGTATTATTATTCCACTCTATATTATTTATTTTACTTCGCAAATTAATTATTCTCTTTTTGTGATTTAAATCACCATTTTTTTTGATTAATTAGTTTAATATAGTAAAATAAAGACAACATATTTTATTTCAAGAAAAAAGTTTTTAATTATATCACAAGAGGTAACAGCACATGAGACTTATTCCCTTAGAAAATGCACAAGAAGTCGGTGCCTGGGTTGCACAGCGCATTGTTAATAAAATTAATGAGTTTAAACCTACCGCAGATCGTCCATTTTTATTGGGGCTGCCAACAGGTAGTTCACCATTAGTTATGTATCAACAATTGATTAAACAATATAAAGCAGGTAACGTCAGCTTTAAACATGTTGTAACCTTTAATATGGATGAATATGTTGGTATTCCAGAAGAGCATCCACAAAGCTACCACACATTTATGTACGAAAATTTTTTCAATCATATTGATATTGATAAAAACAATATCCATATATTAAATGGTAATGCGCCAGATATTGATCAAGAGTGCCGTCAATATGAAGCCAAGATCAAAGCTTACGGCAAAATTAATATCTTTGTTGGGGGGGTAGGTCAAGATGGACATATCGCTTTTAATGAACCAGGATCTTCACTTTGTTCACGTACACGCATCAAAACATTAACTGAAGATACACGCATTGCTAATTCTCGCTTTTTTGATAATGATGTGAATCAAGTACCAAAACATGCGTTAACCATTGGTGTTGCAACTTTAATGGATGCACAGGAAGTTATTTTATTAGTTTGTGGTCATAACAAAAGTTTAGCATTACAAGCTGGTGTTGAAGGATCTGTTAATCACCTTTGGACTGTCACTGCACTACAAATGCATCCTGCATCAATTATTGTTTGTGATGAACCAAGTACTGATGATCTTAAAGTGAAAACACTAAAATATTTTAAACAAATGGAAGCTGATAATCTTAAAGTGACCGTTTTATAAAGGATAATTCAATGTATGCATTAACAAATTGCCGTTTTTATACAGGCTATGAGATCCTTGATAACCACGCTGTTATTATTGATGGAGATAAAATTACAAAAGTCTGTAAACAAAACGAATTACCTACAGATATCAAAATTGAAAATTTACAAGGTGCACTTGTTGCACCTGGATTTATTGATATCCAAGTTAATGGTTGTGGTGGTGTGCAATTTAATGAAACGTTTGATGCACTGAGCGTTGAAACATTAGAAGCCATGCAGGCCACAAATCTTATTTCTGGCTGTACTAGCTATTTGCCTACATTAATTACATCAACTGATGAATTTATGATAAAGGCAGTTGAAGTGATGCGTGAATACTTAGCTACGCATCCTAATCAAGCACTTGGATTGCATCTTGAAGGACCTTATATCAGCCCTGAAAAAAAAGGAATTCATGACGAAAATATTATTCGACAGCCGTCAAAAGAAATGATTAATTTCCTTTGCGAAAATGCTGATGTAATTAAAATCATTACTTTAGCGCCAGAAAGAGTTGAAAGCCATTTCATCAAGCAATTGGTTAATGCAGGCATTCATGTTTCGGTTGGTCATTCAAATGGTCATTATGATGACTGCCGTCGTGGCTTTAATGATGGCATTCGTTTAGGAACGCATCTATTTAATGCTATGCCTTATATTTCAGGGCGAGAGCCTGGTGTAGTTGGCGCAATTTATGATGAACCAGAAGTTTATGTTGGTATCATTGCTGATGGTCAACATGTTAGTTGGGCAAATATTCGCAATAGTCACAAAATAAAACAAGATCATTTAATTTTAGTTACTGACGCGATGCTGCTTGCTGCTTCTAATTTAGAATCAGGCGTATTTGCAGGTAAAACCATTTATTATAAAGATGGTCGCTGTGTTGATGAAAATGGCACATTGGGTGGTTCATCATTAACCATGATTGAAGCCGTAAAAAACACAGTTGAATATGTCGGTATTGCACTAGATGAAGCGTTAAGAATGGCAACGCTATATCCTGCCAAAGCAATCGGTGTGGATAAAGATCTTGGTAGTATTAGTGAGGGTAAAATTGCAAACCTTGTTGTATTTAATCGTGACTTTAAAATAATTAAAACTGTTGTTAATGGAGAAGTGAGTCGCTAGAATATCAGATAGTTAATGAAAAATATTGAGTAATATATGAAATTTAATTATCTGAACTTAGTTGGCAACGCTGAATTAATCAAACAGCTAAATTATGCAATGATTTACCGTTTGATTGTTCAGCAAGCACCTGTTTCTCGTATTCAATTGGCCGAAATCAGCCAATTAGCTCCTGCAAGCATTACCAAAATAACCCGTCAACTTCTTAAAAAAAAATTAATTAAAGAAGTTGATGCACAACAATCAACGGGGGGACGACCTGCAGTTTCAATCGAAGCTAAGTTTGGACATTACCAAGCAATTGCCGTACAATTAAGTCGATCCCACGTCACAATAGAGCTTTTTGATTTAGGGGCTAAATGCCTTACATCAAAAAGATGCTCACTTATCAATTTTACTCAACAACAAGTTCAAGAATATCTAATTGCATTGATTAAAGAATTTATTCAGGTAAACAGCAAAAAAATAAAATATTTAGTTGCAATATCTATTGTACTCCCAGGCTTGATTGACTCAGTTAATGGCATTGTCCGATACACTCCACATATTCAAGTAAAAGAGTGGGCTTTAGGTGAGATACTACAAAAGGAATTCAATGTATCTATTTTTCTAGGAAATGATATTCAAAGTCTAGCATTAGCCGAAAGTTATTTTGGTTCAACACAACATGTTGATGATTCTATTTTAATCCGAGTACATCGCGGGGTAGGCTCTGGTGTTATCGTTAATCAACAGTTGCTTACTAACCACAATCAAAGCGCTTGTGAAGTTGGGCACATTCAAGTAGATACATTAGGTGAACGTTGCCATTGTGGTAACTTCGGTTGCTTGGAAAACCGAGTTGTAAATAAAGCAATTGAATACCGAGCTAAACAGATGATTGAGCAAGGTTATATATCGAAGTTAACATTAGAACACTATGATATATATCATATCTGTCAGTATGCTAATCAAGGCGATGAACTAGCTACTAAGTTAGTTAAGGATGCAGGTGAAAATCTTGGTAGAGCAGTTGCAATTATGGTTAACATCTTTAACCCACAGCGAATTGTGTTAGCAGGAGAACTTACCAAGTCGCCCGAAATACTATTAACTGCTGTTAATAGTGCATTAAATGCTCAAAGCTTAGAGGGATTACGGAAAAACCTAACTATCACTTGTTCTTCCCTTAACGACAGCTCAGCAATTGGCGCATTTGCATTAGTGCAGCAAGCTTTATTTAATGGATCACTATTAGTGACGTTATTGAATGAAAAAGAACCATAATCTATTGTTATAAAAAACCCGATAAATCGGGTTTTTCCAGATTGATGACAAAGAACTCGCTTTTTGGCGAGTTTTTTGATCTAATAGAGAAGAGTCCATGATAAGAGGAATTCTTCTATGCTAAAAAAACTAACGCCAGCGACACCCGAAAAAATAGAGCAAATCTCGTTAGATGCGCTTGTCCCTCAAAATCACCTTGTTCGTAAAATAGCTAAAGTCATTGATTTTGAATTTATTCGAGAAGCGGTAGCACCACTTTATTGCCCTAATAACGGTCGTCCGGCAGAAGATCCGGTCAGACTGTTTAAAATTATGCTATTGGGGTATCTTTTTGGTATTCCCAGTGAGCGTCGTCTGGTTCAGGAAATTCAGGTCAATTTAGCTTACCGTTGGTTTCTGGGAATGGGATTAACCGAAAAAGTGATTGACGCCTCAACACTCAGCCAAAATTGTCGCCGTCGGTTTAATGACAGTGAAATCTATCAACAGATTTTTGATAATATTGTTGAGCAAGCCATTGCCAAAGGGTTGATAAGTGGTCGGGTTTTATATACGGACAGTACTCGCCTAAAAGCAAATGCCAATAAAGGCAAGGCACGTAATGAGCAGCGTATTGTTGATCCCAGTCAATATGTTGATGCGCTTAATCAAGCCATCAACGAAGAAAGAGAATTAAACGGAAAAAAGCCTTAAAGCCATAGACGGTAGAGAAATATAAGGATGTCAAAGTCAGTACTACCGATCCGGATAGTGGCTTTATGCATCGGGAAGGTAAGCCTAAAGGTTTTTTCTACTTAGATCATCGAACGGTTGATGGCAAACATAATTTAATTACCGATACCTATGTTACAGCGGGAAATGTCCATGATTCTCAGCCTTATATGGCTCGATTAAAACGCCAGTTAGAGCGATTTGGCTTTAATCCGGTTGGTGTGGGTCTTGATGCAGGCTATTTTACAGCGCCCATTTGCCATTTACTACTGGCAGAGCAGATATATCCGGTGTTGGGTTATCGCCGTGCCAGTCATGGTGCGAATCCTATCAGAAAAAAGCAGTTTATCTATAATAGTCAAACCGATACTTATACTTACCCAAACGGGAAATCATTAATATATAAAACTACCAGCAGAGAAGGTTATCGTCATTATCATTCTGATGCAGCAACCTGCAAAGTCTATCCGTTATTGTCACAGTGTACACAGAGTAAAAATACACAGAAAGTCATCACACGCCATATCTGGGAAGCATATAAAGAGAAAGCCAATGAGATTCGTTTAAGTCAGTGGGGTAAAAAAGTCTATGCTCGGCGAAAAGAGACCGTAGAGCGCAGTTTTGCTGATGCTAAACAACACCACGGACATCGCTATGCAAGATTTAGGGGAAGAGCACAGGTTCAAATGCAGTGTTTATTGGCCGCAACGGCTCAAAATATCAAGAAAATAGCGATAAAGCTATTTTTGTTACATTTTTTAGGCCATTTTTTAATTTATTTAATAAAATCCAAATTAAAAATCCTGTTTATGGTTTAAATAAAAAAATAAACCCCGAATTATATCGAGGTTTGTCATCAATCTGAAAAAACCCGATAAATCGGGTTTTTCTATTTTATTTCTAATTAGGCTAAAATGCGTAACATTCTACGTAATGGTTCAGCCGCACCCCATAATAATTGGTCACCAACCGTAAAAGCAGAAAGGTAATCTTTGCCCATATTCAATTTACGTAAGCGCCCAACAGGTGTTGTTAAAGTGCCTGTTACTGCTGCTGGGGTAAGTTCACGCATCGAAACATCACGATCATTCGGCACGACTTTTACCCAATCATTGTGTGCAGCAAGAAGCCTTTCAATTTCTGGCACACTAATATCTTTTTTCAATTTAATCGTAAACGATTGACTATGACAACGCAAAGCTCCAATACGAACACAAAGTCCATCAACAGGAATAATCTGACTTGTTCCCAAAATTTTATTGGTTTCGGCTTGCCCTTTCCACTCTTCTTTACTTTGTCCATTATCTAGCGCTTTATCGATCCAAGGAATTAAACTTCCTGCTAATGGCACACCAAAATTATCAGTAGGTAAACTACCATCACGCATTTTTTGTGTCACTTTACGCTCAATATCCAAAATAGAGGAATGCGGATCTTGTAACTCTTTTGCTACTTCGGCATTTAGCATACCCATTTGAGTTAATAGCTCACGCATATGGCGAGCACCACCACCAGATGCCGCTTGATAAGTCGAAACAGAAACCCAATCTATAAGATTTTCAGCAAATAACCCACCTAATGACATTAACATCAAACTAACCGTACAATTACCGCCTACAAAAGTTTTAATACCTCTATTTAAAGCAGCATGAATATTAGCTTTGTTTACAGGATCAAGAACAATAATTGCATCATCTTCCATGCGTAACGTTGAAGCTGCATCAATCCAATAACCCTGCCAACCTGTTGCACGTAATTTTGCGTAAATCTTTGAGGTATAATCACCACCTTGGCAAGTCACAACAATATCTAATGCCCTTAATGCATCAGTATTATCTGCACTTTGTAATGTACCTGTTTTACCACCGAAGATAGGAGCTGCTTGACCTGCTTGAGAAGTAGAAAAGAATACAGGATTGATATAATCAAAATCATGTTCTTCAACCATACGTTGCATAAGAACAGAACCCACCATTCCACGCCATCCTACAAAACCAACATTTTTCATAATTTATTCCCAATAAATAGAGGTTATATAAAGAGATGTTTTTATCTATTAAAACAAAATATCACCATAAAACAAGTAAGATAAGAATAATTTTTGTAGGTAGGAATATAATAACATGCTGTTATATATTAAAAAGACAAAACAACCACAATAACGAACAAAAAAAACAAATTATCATAACAAAATGATTAATAATCAGTATTTTATTTTTTGAAATAATTGGATTATTAGTCAACTTATTTATAATAAGTTATATGTTCTCAACACTTTTTTCTTAGTTGAATCAATTCGTTGTGCATATTGGAACAAACAGATGAAAAAACAGTCTATTTTGAAACAAAAAATCTCAACTAAATGAACGAGCTTTTTATTTAAAAATGGTCGGCGAGAGAGGATTCGAACCTCCGACCCACTGGTCCCAAACCAGTTGCGCTACCAAGCTGCGCTACTCGCCGTTAGCTTTTCTATTTAATAAAATGGGGTGGCTAATGGGATTCGAACCCACGACAACTGGAATCACAATCCAGGGCTCTACCAACTGAGCTATAGCCACCATAGAATCAGGACAAAATATTACGCATAAAAAATAACATTGTCCAGTAATTTTTTTAAAAATATGCTGATTGCTTATATTAAAATCGCTAAAAGCCTAATATTTTATCATAAAGCAAATATTCATGCTTTGACTACAATGGTACCAAGATTATTGATTGATGTTTCCACGCTATCAAAAAACAATTCCTTCCTTCTTTATCTATCACTCTAATTTGGCTTAATGCCATTAATACTGCTTTAAATCCAGAAGACACTGAAGTTGATACTTTCATTACGCAACTGCTTGAAGCACCATCACAAATAATACCAGATAAATCACGAATCATACTACAAATAGCCATATCAATAGGCTCATAATACCCAACCACCGATTGCGCCAATGGCAGCAGCAATAATAGGTAATCCAACCAGACCAGTACCTGGCACAGTTACCACCTTACCATTTTTTATTAAATTAGGCGAAACATAAGCATCAATTTTTTCAATGTTTGTTGCTACTATGTTGCATCGCAATAGCTGCAACCAAAGCTAAAGATATGGGCTCTGTACAACCAACTGCAGGTAAAACATCATGTTTTACCAATTGAATTAATTGTTGCCAGATTACTTGTTGTTCTATTTTTTATCTCCATATTAACTTTAGTAATGTTAAATGATGGAACATTTAGTGTTAAGTAAACTGACTATTTTAGTCTATCTTAATTAAGATTTGAATAATACCTACTTATAACCATTAGAAAGTAGCATAATGGTTATGGTGGTTATTGTGAAAAAATATATTAATACATATAGTTATGTCTTAAACCTTTTTACATTATTTAATAGTGAATTAAATAATCAGGAATAGTTTAAAATATGTAATATTTTAGTAAAAGAACCTGACTTTTTTTTTATTATTGCAATAATGTAAAAACCTATAATTAGATAACAATGGCGATTGCGATTATGATAAATATTTTATTAATAGATGATGATATTGAATTATCACAAATGCTTAGCGAATATTTGACTAATGAAGGTTTTAATATCAAAAGTGTTTATTTAGGTAAAGATGGTATTGATGAAGCTCTATCAGGTAAATATCGTGCAGCAATCTTAGACGTGATGTTACCAGATATTAATGGTATTGATGTCCTGAAAAGCATCCGTCAACAATGTAATATGCCTGTTATTATGTTAACTGCTAAGGGTGATAATATTGATCGCGTTTTGGGTTTGGAATTAGGTGCTGATGATTACATTCCAAAACCATGTTATCCGCGTGAATTATTAGCAAGATTACGTGCAGTTTTACGACGTTTTGATGAACGTTCGGTCGAAATGGTTGATGATAAAAAATACCATTTTAATGGTTTAATGTTAGATCTACCTCAACGGCTTTGTACGTGGAATGGACAAGTAATTGATTTGACATCAACCGAGTTTAATTTATTAGTTTTATTAGTGAAACATAGCGAGCGAGTAGTAACTAAAGAAGAATTATCTGAAATTGGGCTTGGTCGAGCAAGAGAACTTTATGATCGTAGTGTTGATGTCCATATCAGCAATATTCGCCAAAAATTACATCAAGTTGCACAAAATGATGTGACAATAGAGACGATTAGAGCCGTCGGTTACCGTATTCGTTAACAAACAAATAGGCTTGACATGAATCATCGATTATTCTGGAAAATACTTATCACGTTTGGGGTAATCTTTTATCTTACCTTCCAATTGACTTGGATTGCGTTTTCTATTTATGTAGAAAATAAAAATCAAAGATTTCTCAATCATATGCCTACGAAAGTCGATATGATTGCCCAGTTATTACATGTAGCTGGTGAAGATGAAACGCTTAATTTCATAGCACATTTACCTGAGCGAGAAAGAACGTTACTGTCAATAAAATTAGTTTCTCCATTGAATGATCAAGTTAATATTTTAACCGATGAATTAGAAACACCTACATATGCTTATCAACGCATGACTGTCGCTCCTGACGGAACTCTTTATTCTGTTTCATTTAAAGAGGATAAAGAGGATCATGTTAAAAAGGCATTGTTCAACATGCCATTGCCCATTGTATTAATGGGCATATGTGTTGGACTTGTTTTTAGCCTCTTTCTAGCATGGAATTTAACTAGACCGATGAGGTTATTAAGGCAAGGTTTTTTCAAGGTATCTCAGGGAGATCTTTCTGTCAGATTATTCAATAAACTAAAACCTAGGCGTGACGAACTTAGCGAATTAGGTAAAGATTTTGATATGATGGTTGAGCAACTTAATATATTACTTTCTGATCGTCAGTCTCTCCTTCATGATGTTTCTCATGAACTTAGAACTCCGCTTGCTCGATTGCAACTAGCAATTGGACTTGCTCAACAAAATAAACAAAATATTGATACATCTTTAGCTAGAATAGAGTTAGAGTCAGAACGTTTAGATCAGTTAATTGGCGAAATTCTAAATTATTCTCGTGCTGAAATGAATAATCGCACTGATGAATATTTTGATTTAAAAGACTTAATAAGTGTAGTAATCAATGATGCTAATTATGAAGCTAATCACCAGTTAATTGAAGTACATTTTACTTTATCATCTATTACTCATCCAATTGTTAAAGGTAATTCAGAACAAATACGTCGTGCTGTTGAAAACATTATCCGAAATGCTATTCGCTTTTCAAAAGCTGAGCAAGCCGTAGAAGTTTCACTAAAAGAAACAGGTAAGTATTTACAAATTGAAGTTAAAGATCGAGGTCCTGGTGTTGAAGAAAATAAGTTATCAAGTATTTTTGAACCATTTGTCCGTATTCAGTCTCCACAATTAGGTAAAGGTTATGGTCTAGGACTAGCAATTGCCAGAAAGACCGTCATTATGCATAACGGTACTATCCAAGCAACTAATCGTGATGGTGGAGGCCTTATTGTAACAATATGCTTGCCTTATTGGAGAAAACATTAATAATAAAAATATATTAATAACAATCAGCATTCACCGTTAATACATACTCTTTAACTAGGCTTTCCAGCTTGATTTTATCGCGCCCTATAAAATTTAAAGATCTCATAATAACTTCTGGATCACTTTTCAATATATTTTTGTATTGGTCAATATATTGGCTAGCAATAGGTTTATATGACCAGTGCCATTCTTCAGGTTGATACCCTCCTTTGCGTCCTTCATTAAAAGCTTGGCAAAATCCATATTTAGGCAGATTTTTTTGAAGCCATTTATATAAAATGATGCCTTTTTTATCATACTTAAAATATTTTGATGAAACGCTGGTAATATCAATATCTGTTCCCCAATGATGCCTTGATGTGCCAGGCATTGACGAAAATTTTAGAATTTCTTCAGCAATTTTTTCTGGATCATTTATTTTAGCTGATAAAGCATCCCATTTCCGTTGCCAAATACCGTTTTGGTAAGTGTAATTCCGCGTTGCACTTACTATGATAAAAGGAACATCTGGATGAACTTTTTTAAAATCATTGTAGGCTTTTATAAGTTGTTCGGTTGGCTCTTTTTGCAGATACATTCCTTTTTTATTAACAGGTAGTATAGTTGAATCTAACGCAATAAAACCATTATCTTTTTTTTCGTCAAACTGTCCAATCAGTTTATTTAATGTGATCTGTTGTGCCATGGTAAAAGTAGGAAATAGAAGTAAAGATAAGTTTAAAGTTAAACCACCTATTTTTTTTAACATTGTTGATTTCTTCATCTTTCAAGCGTTGCCAATATTCTATATAGCCAGATTAAGTTAAAAACAGTATAATCCTTTTCCTAAAAAAAGAAATAGCCATAATGTGTAAAAACGAGGCCTTATGTTAACAACATCTACATCTAATACGTCTGAAAATTGTTTAGACGCTACCAATACAATGAATCTTAATAAAACTAATTCCATAAACGAAAGAATAAATTTACTAAACTTCACACGCCAACAATTGAGAGAGTTTTTTATATCACTTGGTGAAAAACCGTTTCGAGCTGATCAAGTAATGAAATGGATCTATCATTTTGGTGTAGATAATTTTGATCAAATGACCGATATCAATAAAAAACTACGTGAACAACTAAAGACTTTAGCAGAAATTAAAGCTCCTAAGATTGCCATAGAACAGCGTTCTTCTGATGGCACAATAAAATGGGCACTTGATGTTGGTAATAACCAACTGATTGAGTCTGTTTATATTCCTGAACGTGATCGTGCAACATTATGTGTTTCATCTCAAGTTGGTTGCGCACTAGAGTGTAAATTTTGTTCTACTGCCCAACAAGGATTTAATCGTAATTTAACCGTTTCTGAAATTATTGGCCAAGTATGGCGTGCATCAAATGCAATTGGTGTCACCGGAAAATTAGCAGATAGGCCCATTACTAATGTAGTTATGATGGGTATGGGTGAACCGCTACTTAATTTATCTAATGTTGCACCAGCTATGGAAATTATGTTAGATGATTTTGGCTATGGTTTATCAAAAAGGCGTGTAACACTATCGACATCAGGAGTTGTTCCCGCTTTAGATAAGCTAGCTGGTATGATTGATGTGGCGCTAGCGATATCACTTCATGCACCTAATGATACTATTCGTAGTGAAATTATGCCAATTAACCTAAAATACAATATGTCTATGCTACGTGATTCAATTCTGCGTTATCTTTCGTCTTCAAACGCAAATCACGGAAAAGTAACTATTGAATATGTATTACTTAATCAAATTAACGATGACGTTGAACATGCTCATGAGCTTGCACAATTCCTAAAAAATGTACCTAGCAAAATTAATTTAATTCCTTGGAATCCGTTCCCTGGTGCGCCTTATTCAAGATGTTCAAATACACGAATTGATCGCTTCATGAAAACATTGATGGGATATGGATTTACCGTAATAGTTCGTAAAACACGGGGGGATGATATCGATGCTGCATGTGGCCAATTAGCTGGTGAAGTTGTTGATCGCACTAAAAGAACTCTTTACAAAAAGCAGAACCTTGTTAAGCAAACAGCATAAGGATAAATCTTTATAAAAAGGAGAGATAGATGAAGAAATTGTTAGTTATAACTAGCTATTTTTTGATGATAGTACTAGCGGGTTGCCAAATGAAAAACAACAATGAATTTGATCCAGAAAAAGCCGCTTTGGCTAGGATGCGACTTGGGTTAGGATATCTTGCTAAAGCAAATGAGTCAGAAGAAAATATCAAAGTAGCACATTATAATCTAAAATTAGCTGCACAATACTCTCCAAATAATCCCCAAGTTATGTTAGCCATGGCAATGTTTGATCAACATGTTGGTGAATACAACGAAGCCGAGATGATTTACAAACGTATTACTCTAATGCAACCAGGTAATGGATTATATCATATCCATTATGGTTCTTTTTTATGTGGTCGAGATCGTTATCAAGAAGCAAAAAAACAATTTGAACAGAGTATTGAGTTCGATCGTCATCGTTGGAAAGCTGATGCTTATGAACAATATGGTTATTGTGCAATCCAAAATAATGATAAAAGAACAGCTGACTTAATGTTTAAGCAGCTTTTTCAATATGATGTTAATCGTCGAAACAACGTTATAAAAACAGCTGAACTTTATAAAAACAAAGGTGATAAAAAAATAGCAAATTATCTATTTTCAGTAACAAATAAATAAATCATCATCCATTATTATAATATTAATAAATTTTTAATAATTATAAGCAAGAGTATATGTCATGAATTTTTGGGCTATTTTATTATTAGCACTAGCAATGTCAACCGACGCCTTTGCTGTCGCCGTTTGTCGTGGGATTTCACTTAAATCAACACCAATTTTAGGCGCATTCAAAATTGGTATTCTATTTGGTGTTGTTGAGGCTATTACCCCATTGCTTGGCTGGTTAGTTGGTTATATTGCGTTGCAATATATTGAACAATGGGATCATTGGGTTGTATTTGCTGTCATGCTATTTTTAGGCATTAATATGATATATAACAGCCAGAAACAGTCAAATGGAAATTGCCAAGAAGATGAATTAACATCATCAAAAAAATCTTTTCTAATGCTAATTTTCACAGCAATTTCAACCAGTATAGATGCATTTGCCGTTGGTGTTGGCTTAGCATTAGCAAGTGTTAATATCTTTTTTGCTGCATCAATGATTGGACTCGCTACCTGTACAATGGTTACTATTGGGTTATTATTGGGTAATAAAATTGGCTGTTTAATTGGTAAACGGGCTGAGCTTTTGGGCGGGTTAGTACTTATTTCTATTGGAGTAATAACTCTTTATCAACATCTTTCAGTTTAATATTTCAAATAAAATTACTTTCTATACTGTTAGGTTTCGAACGTTTTATTGATTGATATATTTTATCCAAATTTAAATAACGTCCGAAACCAATCACTTTCCTTAATAAAGGTTACAGAAAACTAACTCTATTTTATCTTCCTTTAATTTTTGTAAAATTCCATATCAAAACTATGTGTCTGCTGGTTATAAATTGCTTTAAACACTCCTTGATCTTGAGGATTCTGCAAAATATGATTAACAATAAATGGCCTAACATTGGTTTTTATATAACCCGGCAATCCTCGGGCACCACGAATGATATCATAATGATCGTGACAGAATGTACTGATACAAGAATCTTTTATTTCGATAGTATAGCCTCGATGACTATATGATTGATTTAATTTGTCAATTTCTCGACGAATAATCCGTTCAATAACTTCCATTGGTAAACGTTTAAAATGAAGAATATTTTCTCGTCCATTAAAACGATTAAGCAGTTCTGAACGATAAGTATTATTCAGTTCATTTGTCGCTAATTCACATGCAACTTCGTCAGAAAGGTTAGGATCCAAATAGTAAGATTGTCCAATATTTGAGGTCATAATAATCATGATATCAGAAAAATCGACAGTTCGACCTACATTATCGGTTAATCTTCCATCCGATAAGATCTGTAAAAAGATATTAAAGACATCAGGATGTGCTTTTTCAATCTCATCAAATAAATAGATTCCAACCGGTTTTGTTCTAACTGAGTTTGTTAAAATTCCACCTGCTTCAAATCCTTCATATCCCGGAGGTGCACCAATTAATTTAGCAACAGCATGTTTTTCCATGTATTCTGACATATCAAAACGAACCAACGATTTTTCGTCACCGTAAACATATTCCGCTAAAGCTTTGGCCATTTCAGTTTTACCTACACCAGATGGACCTAAAAATAGGTAAGACATTGCAGGACCTGATTCTTCAAGCGTGTCAACTTTAGCCACCTTTACCGAATTGGCGACATGTTTAACAATGTTATCTTGACCAAAAATTCGCGATAATAAATTTGCCTCCAAATTAATCAAGTTTTCAACTTCATTCTCATCTAATTTGTTTGCTGATATACCTGAAACTTTGCTAAATTCAGCAATCACTTCTTGGCGATTTAGTCGCAAATCTTTATTGGCTAACATCACCAATTTTTGATGTTGTTCATTATTTTGTGCAATTTCAGCATCAATTTGTCGAATTTTTTCCTTTAATTTAGCGACTGCTGGAGAGTCAAATCCTCCAGCCGTTAATTGCGCGAATGTCTTTATAGCAACTGATTCTGAATTTTTATTATTGTCCTCTTCTTCTTGTAACTGAGTGATTTCATCTTGCAGTTTGAAGCGTAACGTTTCAGCATCACGTTGATATTGATATGTTTTACTAATTTCAGACTTTAAATTCTGCCAATCTTGCTGCCATTGTTCAAGCTGCTGCCGCAAATCATATTGTTCTGTTTCACTGGTACTTTTTTCGATCTTACCCATTAACTCAGCAATTTTTGGATGCTGTTTATGTGTAAGTTGACGATAACTAGCAAGCGCACGATCAAGTAATGAAATAGCACGTTGAGGCTGTGCCCCACCTAAACCTAAACTATCACGATATTTACAGGTTAAATGTATCGCTTCATCAATAGCATCTTTATCCACTTCAATTTTGTGGTATCCAGATAACTCCTTTGCAACAGTAGTAACAATGGAATTTAAATTATCCCCAGTAGGTTCTTTGACATCGTAAAGTGTGTAAAGTTCAGGCATATTCGTGCTAGCCTTTAGCACACTACTAAGTTTATCATCACGAACTTCGAGGATAACTTGAAAATTATTTGATTTATCGGCGTTATTTAGAGCATTAATAAAATGAGCATTACCTGTATTATGTGCTGCTTCTAAAAAATTAGCCGTATCAGTAATAATCAGCACTGACTCAGGAGTTTGCATTAGCTTTTTTAAAATACTTTGAAACTCATTATTTATCTTATTACTATCACCGCTAGAAAAAAGAGCATCACAATTTAACCAAAATAATTTTTTTACAATCAAATCAAATGGTGTATCTGGGTTATTTTTAGCCGCCTGCAAACCAAGACTAAGCATTGAAACACCTACACCTGCAGGCCCTGTCAACAAAAGAGAATTTGATGATTTTCGTATGAGAATAGACGATATTCTCTCTAAATCATGTTCCCTTCCTACTAAAGTAAAATTAGGGTATTGCGCTAAATATTCACGCCCTCTAACTAAATACATTGTGCATTCCTTTGTTATAGTTTAAAGGGTGAAGTAGTATGTGAGCTATCTTTTTTGGTTTCAGATTTTTCTGATAAAACATCACCTGTCACCGCAATAAATTCTCGTGTATCATTTTGAACATCTTTGGACATTTTTTCAATTTCTTCCAAATTTGCTCGCATTGTTTCTAGTGCCGCACGGGTGATTTCAGTCGCTTCTTTTTGGGTATCACCAAATTCAGCTAAATTTTGTAGCATTGCTTCTAAATCATTATTAATTTCATCACGACCAGTTGCAATTCGAATAGCTTCATTTTTAGCAATATCATTTGTTACTCGAGTCATTTCGGCTAAAGTATTACCGGCCATTGATTGTGCTTCATTAATTGCAGCTGAGTTAACTGCTGTTACAACAACACTGAGTTGTGAAGCAACCGATGCGATGCCTCTTGAATGCATTGCTCTTGCACTTTCAACTTGTTTTTTGGTTGCTGCTTGCATATTACGAATTTTAATAGCTTCAGTTGTTAATTCACCATAGGTTTGCATAGTATCGACAGTTGCTGTGGATACAGTATCAATGTGTTCATCCAAATTACGGCGTGTTTCATCAAGCTTCATTGACTCTAACAAATTATCACCAACATCTTTACTCTCAAGCTCTTGTCTACGTTCACGATGGACTTTCTCTACTTTTTTGGTCGCTTCGTTCATAATGGCATAAATTTGTATCATATTGCCATTATTGTCACTAAGTCCTTCAATCTGTTTAACCATTTTTTCAAGATGATTACGAATTGCACCAAAACGCTCTTTACCTTGATTCACAAATTTTAATGCCGATTCAACCATATCAGCTTGACGTAATGTATGCTGTTCTGAAGTTAAATTTAGCAACTCTTTTAATTTTTCAACATCGATTGATTCAGAGCGTTGCTCGTGACGCTTTGTAATTTCTATCTGAATATCATCTAATTCTTTATTTTTGTTTTTTATTTGTTGATTTAATTTAGCTATTTTTTCTTCATTAGTCACAATTTTAGCTTTTGATGCGGCTTTAATTTTCCCTAGGCCAAAAAACTTTTTATCCTGTTGTAATAACTCTATTTCTTTTTTTAATTCAGATATTTGTTTTTCAATATTAATAATTTCACTTTGCACATTTGCTTTTTGCGTTACTTTTTCTTCGTCCCATTCTTGATCGGCTTTAATTTGAGCTAATGCATTTCGGGTTTCACCATTTTGGCGTAAGTTATATAAAGCATCAGTGAGTTCGGTAAGTGGTTTTATTTTTTCGATAAAATCATTAAGATCATTATTAAAATCAGCATACACTCGTTGTAATTCAGCAAATACTTCGGTATCAGTCATCTCAATACGTTGTTTAGACATCTCTTCAGAAATTGATTGAAGATATTCTTTAAATGTATCAAATTCTTGAATTTTGGCCCGATCAATTTCCTTATTGTCAGAAAATTCTAAAATATTAGTAACTTCTTCTACTTTTTGTTCCAATGAAAGGCTATCTGAAAATATAACTTTAAAAAAAGTATTTTCTTGAATATTAGCAAGTGGAGTTTCTACTTTTACTTTTTTTTCACGTTGTCTAACCGAATAGTCTTTTTCTTCTGTACTGGCTAATTTTTTTCTTGGAGCTACACCCATTATTTCTTTCCTTAATTGCTTATTTCTATATTCACTTATTATTTAATTACTTTAAATTCTATTTTAAATAAAAAATAAAGTTTGGAACAATAATTTGATCTTATAGAAAAGATAAATTTCATCTTTTCATCATGTTATTATCTATTTAACATCTGATTTTGACAAGTAAAACAGTCATCCAAAATCAGAAAATTAAAGAATAAACGATAATCATCAAGTATAGAGCAAGCTTTTTGCTGGTATAACAGATTATTATCTATACTTTATTTAATCGATTAAAACTTTAAATTATTATTGGTATTTTTAATTAATTGTATATTATTATTTTGCAGTTATTTTATAAAGAGAAGATATAAATAAAGAGAAAATTCATAAAAAAACCACTCGCATAAACGAGTGGTTTGTATTGATAAGCTTATTTCGTACTGACGAAAAGAATTACATCATTCCGCCCATACCACCCATGCCACCCATACCACCAGCAGCACCTAAGTCAGTCTTATCATCTTTAGGTAAATCAGTTACCATACATTCAGTTGTAATCATAAGGCCGGCAACTGAAGCGGCATATTGTAATGCACTACGTGTTACTTTAGTTGGATCTAAAATACCCATTGCAATCATATCACCATATTCTTCAGTTGCGGCATTGTAACCATAGTTACCTTTACCACCTTTAACAGCATTAACAACAACAGATGCTTCTTCACCACAGTTAGTAACGATTTGACGTAATGGAGCTTCCATCGCACGAAGTGCAACTTTGATACCAACGTTTTGATCTTCGTTTGCACCCTTAAGTTCTGAAATAGTAGTTGCGGCACGGACAAGAGCAACACCACCACCGGCTACAACACCTTCTTCAACAGCTGCACGAGTTGCATGTAATGCGTCTTCAACACGAGCTTTTTTCTCTTTCATTTCAACTTCAGTTGCCGCACCAACTTTAATTACAGCAACACCGCCAGCAAGTTTCGCAACGCGTTCTTGAAGTTTCTCTTTATCATAGTCAGAAGTTGATTCTTCGATTTGTTTACGAATTTGTTCAACGCGAGCATTAATTAATGACTCCTCACCAACACCATCAATGATAGTTGTGTTGTCTTTATTGATTACAACACGTTTTGCTTGACCTAAATCTTCAAGAGTTGTTTTTTCAAGTTCTAAACCAATTTCTTCTGAAATTACAGTACCCGCAGTTAAGATTGCAATATCTTGTAACATTGCTTTACGACGATCACCAAAGCCAGGAGCTTTAACAGCTGCAACTTTAACAATGCCACGCATAGTATTCACAACTAATGTTGCAAGTGCTTCGCCTTCAACATCTTCTGCGATAATCAATAAAGATTTACCTGCTTTAGCTACAGCTTCAAGAACTGGTAATAATTCGCGGATGTTAGAGATTTTTTTATCGGCTAATAAAATATATGGGCTATCTAATTCAACAGTTGCAGTTTCAGGTTTATTGATAAAGTATGGTGATAGGTAACCACGATCAAACTGCATACCCTCAACAACATCAAGCTCATCTTGTAAACCAGTGCCATCTTCAACTGTAATAACACCTTCTTTACCTACTTTTTCCATTGCCTGAGCAATTAAAGTACCAACAGTTTCATCAGAGTTAGCTGAAATTGTACCTACTTGAGCAATGGCTTTAGAATCAGCGCATGGTGCAGATAATTTTTTAAGCTCTTCAACAGCTGCAACAACTGCTTTATCAATACCACGTTTTAAATCCATTGGATTCATACCAGCAGCAACAGCTTTTAAACCTTCATTAACAATCGCTTGAGCAAGAACTGTTGCAGTAGTTGTACCATCACCTGCTGCATCATTTGCTTTAGATGCGACCTCTTTAACCATTTGCGCACCCATATTTTCGAATTTATCTTCTAATTCGATTTCACGAGCAACAGAAACACCATCTTTAGTAATGGTTGGTGCGCCAAAAGACTTATCTAATACTACATTACGTCCTTTTGGACCTAATGTTACTTTAACTGCATCGGCTAATACATTAACGCCTTTAAGCATTTTGGCGCGAGCGTCATTACCAAATTTCACATCTTTAGCTGCCATCTTCGTATTTCTCCTAAATTCTGTATATAAATTAAATTAGTTGTCAGTTATGCTTGTACAATCGCTAAAATATCGCTTTCAGATAAGATAAGCACTTCTTCATTATCGATTTTCTCTGTTTTAACGCCGTATCCTTCATTAAAAATTACGATATCTCCCACTTTAACATCTAGCGGCTGTACTTGACCATTTTCTAAAATGCGACCATTACCAACAGCTAAAACTTCTCCGCGAGTTGATTTACCTGCTGCCGAACCAGTTAAAACAATACCACCAGCTGATTTTGATTCTACTTCTTTACGTTTAATGATCACACGATCATGCAATGGACGAATTTTCATTAGTTATCTCCTAGCACTAATTTTTAATTAAGATAATTATTAACAGAAATCATAGAATTATGATTTTTTAATGTAGTGCATAATATATGGGGATTATTTTAAATTCTTCAAGAGAACAAATTTAAAAAAAATCCAACTGATTATTTATTCATCATCTTTCTGTTTGAATTCACCCTCAATAATATCACCCTCTTGATAATGCATTTGTGATGAAGAAAATTTTGATCTTATTGGCATTTTTCGAACAATAAATTCCACGATATGATCTTGTACATGGGGTATTAATAAGATTGCACCTAAAATATCAGTTAAAAAACCTGGAATAAGCAAGAAAAAACCGGCAAAAAGCAAAGCTACACTTCTAATTACTTCATTTTTATAGCTTTGATTGTTAGCTATTTTTTGTTGCATAATACTAAGGTTTTTCAAACCCTGAGTTTTAACTAACGAGAAACCAAGAATAGATGTTGCAATAATACAAATTAAAGCAAGAAAAATACCAATTGAATTGGCAACAGCTATGAAAAAGGTGAGTTCAAAATAAACATAAATAAAAAAGATAATAAAGCCAACAAATCGCATATATAATTCCTATAAGGATAAAAACATATTATTAAAAATTATCTTTTAATATGAAGATGATTAGCTATTTTTCAACCAAACAATATATATTTTAAAAAAAATATTACAAAAGGGATTGACTGATAATCACGAATCGTGTTTAATGTGCATCCATTGTTGCCCGGATAGCTCAGTCGGTAGAGCAGGGGATTGAAAATCCCCGTGTCCGTGGTTCGATTCCGCGTCCGGGCACCAATCACCAAATTCTAAAACCTGCTTCTAGCAGGTTTTTTTATGCCTAAAGCCTTTTCAAATAAGCCTTTCACCTTGTTTCACTACTCAACAGTGTTCAACTAAAATTAAGCTAAATCCAGTAATAAGTTAATTTTACATCATTAATTTAATGATTATTTTACTTACACTAACTATAATACATTCTATAAAAATCAATTAGTAAGTGATAAGTTATATAATAAATCTAGAACTAGATATAAATTAAGAACTACGAAAATAAAATATACCTGTTCTTTTTTAATATGAATTTGTAAATTAAAAATGGCACTATTTTTGCTTATTTTATCTGTTACATAGTACTTAACTGTCGTTATATTGTTGTTAAAAGTTATTTTTAATCTAAAATGGAATTTTATTGTAACTTTTATGCTATATCGCAATTTTAATTATAGTACGCTTTGCACTGTATATGTGCAAAAAATAAAAAATATGAATTTAAACAAAATAAAAGTTAATTAATATAAAAATTAAAATTAGAACGTTTTACTAAATCTATATTTAAAAAATATTAAAAATACGACATTCTTACCTGTGTTTAAATGTTACAAAATCGGTTTACAGTTAAATAATTGGAGTGGTTTTATGAGTAATCTAAGGAAATATAAACGTAAATTTTTGTTGGGCGCAGGACTAATAACAATGCTTGCGAGTGCACAACTTCATGCTGCAGGAACGTTAGTTTATTGTGCAGAAGCTTCACCTGAAATATTTAATCCACAGTTAGCAACAAGTGGTATTTCAATGGATGCGAGTGCAGTTCCTGTTTATAATCGTTTGGTAGAATTTAAATTAGGTACTACCGAAATTGAACCTGCTTTAGCGAAATCTTGGGATATCGGCCAAGATGGTTTAACCTATACTTTTCATTTACGCGATGATGTTAAATGGCATAGCAATAAAGAGTTCAAACCAACACGAAACCTAAATGCTGATGATGTTATTTTTACATTTATGCGACAAAAGGATAAGAATCATCCTTATCACAAAGTTTCTGGTGGGCAATATGAATACTTTGGAAGCATGGGATTTCCAGATTTAATCAAAGAAATTAAAAAGATTGATGACCATACTGTCGTATTTGAATTAAACCATCCAGAAGCTCCTTTCTTAGCCGATTTAGCAATGTCATTTGCTTCTATTTTATCAGCCGAATATGCTGATACTATGCTTAAAAATGGCACACCCGAAAAAATTGATTTAGTCCCCGTTGGTACTGGTCCGTTTACTTTTGTTCAATACCAAAAAGATTCAAGAATTCTTTATAAAGCAAATCCCGATTATTTTGGCCCTAAAGCCCAGCTTGATCGTTTAGTGTTTTCAATTACACCAGATCCTACAATTCGTTATGCCAAATTACAAAAAGGAGAATGTCATGCGATGCCATATCCAAATGTAGCAGATATTGAGAGAATGAAATCAGACAATAATATTGTTGTTAAAGAAATGGCTGGGGTTAATATTGGCTATTTAGCCTACAATATGGATAAGCCACCACTTGATAAGTTGCAAGTTCGTCAAGCATTAAATATGGCCGTGAACAAAGATGCGATTATAAAAGCTGTTTTTCAAGGTGCGGCAGAACCAGCTAAAAACTTTATTCCACCATCTATGTGGAGTTATAACGATGAAGTAAAAGATTATCCTTATGATCCAGCGCAAGCAAAAGAATTATTAAAATCAGCGGGATTAGAGAAAGGGTTTACTATCAGTTTATGGGCAATGCCAGTACAACGCCCATATAACCCAAATGCACGCCGTATGGCCGAAATGATTCAAGCGGATTGGGCTAAAATTGGTGTAACAGCTAAAATTGTGAGTTATGAATGGGGAGAGTATTTATCTCGTATTCGTGATGGTGAACATGATGCTGTATTAATGGGCTGGACTGGAGATAATGGCGATCCAGATAACTTTTATTCTGTTTTAATGAGCTGTGATGCGGTTAAAGCTGGTGGTCCAAACTATTCACACTGGTGCTATAAACCATTTGATGATTTATTACAACAAGCCCGTATTGAGTCAAATCACGAAAAAAGAGTTGAGCTATATAAACAAGCACAAGTCGAGATGCGTGAGCAAGCACCAGCATTAATGATTGCACATTCAATGGTTTATATGCCATTACGTAAAGAGGTTAAAGGCTATATTATGGCTCCTTTATCATTACATAATTTTAACCAAGTCACGCTTGAAAAATAGTATTCCTTGCGATTAACCACCTAGGTGTGGTTAATCGCTACGTTGGGTTTTGCTAAATTTAGAGCTATAAATCTATTTTTTAATAACAATAAAATTTTATCTATTTTATAAACGATAGTTTAAAAGCAATATTTAAGAGCTACTACATGTTTCAATTTATTCTAAAGCGGTTAGGTGTACTTATTCCAACGTTTATTTGCATCACACTACTTACTTTTATTTTTGTTCACCTTATTCCGGGTGACCCCATTATGGTCCTTGCAGGAGAGCGAGGTTTAACCCCAGAACGTCATGCTGAATTAATGACTCAACTGGGTTTAGATAAGCCACTATATCAACAATATATTCAATACATTATAAACATGCTTCATGGCGATTTAGGAACCTCTTTTAAAAGCCAAATTCCAGTATGGGATGAATTTGTACCCCGATTTAAAGCAACGTTTGAACTTGGATTTTGCGCAATATTGTTTGCAGTTAGTTTTGGGATCCCAATCGGTGTTCTTGCCGCAGTGAAACGTGGTTCAATATTTGATCACACAGCAATAGGACTATCTTTAACAGGTTACTCCATGCCAATTTTTTGGTGGGGGATGATGCTAATCATGTTAGTCTCAGTGCACTTAAATTTAACCCCAGTATCCGGTCGTGTTAGTGATATGCTTTTCTTAGATGAAAGCAATCCTTTAACCGGATTTATGTTAATTGATACCTTATTATGGGGTGAAACTGAAGATTTTATCGATGCAGTTACTCACTTAATCTTACCTGCAATTGTGCTGGGAACTATTCCATTAGCGGTAATTGTCCGCATGACCCGATCTTCTATGTTAGAGGTACTGAGTGAAGATTACATCAGAACTGCACGCGCAAAAGGCGTTAGTCGAATTCGTATTATCCTTGTTCATGCATTGCGTAATGCAATGATCCCTGTTGTTACCGTTATCGGTTTACAAGTTGGAACAATGCTTGCTGGCGCCATATTGACCGAAACCGTCTTTTCATGGCCAGGAATTGGTCGCTGGTTAATTGAAGCACTACAACGTCGAGATTACCCCGTTGTACAAAGTGGCGTTTTAATTGTTGCGGTCATAATTATTTTAGTGAATTTATTAGTTGATATGTTGTATGGGGTTATTAACCCGCGTATTAGACATAAATAAGAGTGTTTTTACAGATGAATAAACAGGTTATTACTGAACCAACCAATACGCAAGACACCAGTTTAGTCGTACCTAAACCATTAACGCCTATGCGTGAGTTCTGGTTCTATTTTTCAAAAAATAAAGGCGCAGTCGTTGGACTGGTCTTTATTATTATTGTTACATTACTCGCTATCTTTGCTAATTTTGTTGCACCACATTCCCCTTCTGAACAATTTAGAGATGCATTACTAGCACCACCCGTTTGGATGAAAGATGGCAGCTGGCAATTTATTTTAGGGACTGACGATGTAGGACGAGATATCTTATCCAGACTCATTTATGGTGCTCGTTTATCCTTATTAGTCGGTTGCTTAGTAGTCATTATCTCATTGATTTTAGGGATTACATTAGGATTAATTGCTGGTTATGCAGGTGGTTTTTTAGACAATATAATTATGCGTGCAGTGGATATCATGCTTGCATTACCAAGTTTACTACTTGCACTTGTATTAGTTGCAATATTTGGTCCATCAATTATTAACGCTTCAATAGCATTAGCTTTTGTTGCATTACCACACTATGTTCGCTTAACACGCGGAGCAACGATTGCTGAAATTAATAAAGATTATGTCATTGCCTCACGAGTTGCTGGGGCGGGAGCCTTACGACAAATGTTTATCAACATCCTACCAAACTGCTTAGCACCATTAATTGTACAAGCTTCATTAGGATTTTCGAACGCAATTTTAGACATGGCTGCATTAGGTTTTTTAGGCATGGGCGCACAACCACCAACACCAGAATGGGGAACAATGCTTGCTGACGTATTGCAATTTGCACAATCTGCATGGTGGGTTGTTACCTTTCCTGGTTTAGTAATTTTAATGACAGTGTTAGCTTTCAACTTAATGGGAGATGGTTTGCGAGACGCACTTGATCCTAAATTGAAACAGTAATGGAGATACAGTCATGGCACTATTAGAAGTAAAAGAATTATCTGTTCAATTTGGTGGATTTAAAGCAGTAGATCACATTAGTTATGACGTTGAGCAAGGGCAAGTTGTTGGTATTGTTGGTGAATCAGGTTCAGGAAAATCAGTTAGTTCACTCGCCATAATGGGATTAATTGATTTTCCCGGTAAAGTCAATGCAAATGCATTACACTTTGATGGCAAAGATCTTCAACAAATCTCAACTAAAATGCGCCGTAAAATTGTAGGTGCAGATGTGGCAATGATCTTTCAAGATCCGATGACTAGCTTAAACCCATGTTTTACCATAGGTTACCAAATCATTGAAACATTAAAAATCCACCAAGGTGGCAGTAAAAAAGAGCTCAAAACAAGAGCGATTGAATTGCTTAAATTAGTAGGAATTCCTGATGCTGAAAATCGATTAAAGGTTTATCCGCACCAGTTATCTGGCGGAATGAGCCAACGAGTAATGATTGCAATAGCCATTGCATGCAATCCAAAACTCTTAATTGCTGATGAACCAACAACAGCACTAGATGTCACAATTCAAGGGCAAATTATTGAGTTATTACTTGAGTTGCAACGCAAAAATAATATGGCATTAATTCTTATTACTCATGACTTAGCGTTAGTTTCTGAGGCTGCACAAAAAATTATTGTAATGTATGCTGGACAGGTGGTTGAAATAGGAGATGCTGAAATTATCTTTAAAAAACCATTACACCCTTACACACAGGCACTATTACGCTCTCTCCCTGAATTTACTCAAGATAAAGAACGATTAGCATCATTATCAGGCGTTGTACCAGGAAAATATGATCGACCAACAGGCTGTTTACTCAACCCTCGTTGTCCTTATGCTACTGAACATTGTTATACCCAAGAACCAACACTAGTTAGCTATGGTGAAACTAGAAAAGTAAAATGTCATTATCCACTATCAAGCGAAGGGATACCACAATATGAACAATAACATGGAAAATAACGAATTACTGCTTGATGCCCGAAACTTGACAAAATATTATCATGTTAAAACGGGACTTTTTTCTGAAACCAAGCAAGTTAAAGCCGTTGACGGTGTATCTTTTACATTAGATAAAGCTAAAACACTTGCGATTGTCGGTGAATCAGGTTGTGGTAAATCCTCATTAGCAAGATTACTAACAATGATTGAAAAACCCACATTAGGAGAAATTTATTTTAAAAATCAGAATTTGTTGGATAATGATGAACAAGCTCAAAAATTGCGTCGCCAAAAGATCCAAATCGTTTTCCAGAATCCATACTCATCATTGAACCCCCGCAAAAAAATCGGTTCCATATTAGAAGAACCACTAATTATTAATACTGATCTAACAGCAAATGATCGTAAAGCAAAAGTACTATCAATGATGCAAAAAGTTGGATTAAAAGAAGAGTTTTATAACCGTTATCCCCATATGTTTTCCGGAGGACAACGTCAACGCATTGCTATCGCAAGAGGTTTAATGCTTGATCCCGAAATAGTAGTTGCTGATGAACCTGTTTCAGCATTAGACGTTTCTGTACGAGCACAAGTGCTAAATTTGATGATGGATCTACAGCAAGACCTAGGTTTATCTTATATTTTTATTTCTCATGACCTTTCCGTCGTTGAACACATTGCTGATGATGTAATGGTAATGTATTTGGGTCGTTGCGTTGAACAAGGACGAAAAGATGAAATCTATTGTAACCCTAAACATCCATATACTCAGGCATTATTATCAGCAACCCCAAGATTAAATCCTGATCTTAGGCGAGATAGAATTAAATTAGAAGGGGAATTACCAAGCCCTCTTAATCCACCTATGGGTTGTGCGTTTAATGCTCGATGCCGTTTAGCATTTTCACGTTGTACAACAGAACAACCACAGCTTATTAATTATAATGAACATAAAATTGCGTGTTTCTATATAGAGGACAATAATAAAGGTGACAGTTAATTCTGTCACTAAATTAGATACTAAAGCTATCCATTGCATTTTTCTTTTCTTAGAAGATAACAAATTGTCATATTAATAGTTTTGTGCTAGTTTCGTACTCATTATTAACTTACAACCGCGATAGCCCTAAGATTACTTATGTCCAATTCATCAGCTAAAAAAGTCGCTTTTGCCGCTTTTATTGGTACGACCATTGAATGGTATGATTTTTATATCTATGCCTTGGCATCAGTATTAATATTTGGTCAGCTTTTTTTTCCTGATGATAATCAATTTGTGCAAATCTTAGGATCTTTTGCCACCTTTGCCGTGGGATTTTTATCACGTCCTTTAGGAGCATTACTATTTGGTCATATTGGTGATCGTTTGGGGCGTAAAAAATCGTTAATTACTACGTTGGTTTTAATGGGGTGTGCCACCACCTGTGTTGGTTTATTACCCTCTTATCAACAAGCAGGCATTTTATCACCAATTTTATTGGTTACATTACGCATCTTACAAGGGATTGCGGTTGGTGGTGAATGGGGCGGTGCCGTGCTTATGACCAATGAACATGCCCCCAAAGGGTTGAAAAACTTCTTTTCCTCCTTTGCACAGTGGGGAAGCCCAGCAGGAAATATTTTAGCATTATTGGTCTTTTCTTATATTATCCGTTCACCTATAGCTGAGCTTATTAGTAGTGGCTATTGGCGTATTCCATTTTTAGCCAGTTCTATTTTATTAATTATTGGCATTATTGCTAGAGTCACCTTAACTGAGTCACCTGTCTTTATCGAATCATGCAAAAAGCAAGCAAACTTAAAGCAAGAATCAACCCCGATTATTGAAGTTTTAAAAAAATCAACACCGCTATTAATTTTAAGCATTGGCGCTAATGTATTGTCATTTAGTGGAATATTTTCTAATACATTAATGATTGGCTATACCACTATTGCACTAGGTATTGAAGACAAGATAATTGTTGATGCCCTGTTTTGGATTGCGATTGTGCATTTTGTTGTGCAACCTTTTATTGCCTATTTTTCAGAAAAATACTCGGCAACACGATTTTTAATTTGTTCGGCAATCTTAGCAATGGGATCGGTATTTTTATTATTCCCAATCATTCAGATAGGCAAAAAAAATAGCTTTATTATTGGTATTTCGCTCAACGTAATTTGCTACAGTGGCTTTTATGGCGTAATAGCGGGCTATTTAAGTCGAGTTTTTCCTACCAGAATACGTTACACAGGGTTATCTATCAGCTATCAAGGTTGCGCTGCCATTTTTGGTAGCCTAATTCCGATGATAGGGGCATATATTATTTATACTTACAAAACTTTTTGGATACCATTAGCCTTGTTTTATTGTTGTTTAGCATTGATATCTATTATCTGTATCTATCTCCTAAACCGCTATCATTACTATGACGAATAATAAGGCAAACATATGAAAACAGTATTATCAATTCAATCAAATGTTGTTTATGGTTATGCCGGTAACAAGGTATCGACATTAGCCATGCAGCTACAAGGCGTTGAAGTTATGCCGATCCATACCGTGCAATTATCCAGTAATACAGTTTATCCTCATTATGATGGCATAGTGCTTGGTGCTAAACAAATCACACGAATAGTTAATAGTCTAGAAAAAATTGGGGTTTTAAAGTCTATTGACGCCATTATTTCGGGCTATATTGGTCTTGCTGAACAAGGCGAAGAAATCTTAGAAGCAGTCAACAAAATTAAATACTATAATCCTAATGCTATCTATGTTTGTGATCCTGTTATGGGGGGCGATATTAATAAAGGTAGTTCACTGCCACAAGGTATTATTGATTTCTTCACTAAGCAAGCGGTTAAACAAGCCGACTATATCACACCAAATTTATTAGAATTACAAATACTTTCTGATATCGAAATTAAAACATTTAACGATGTACTAAATGCAATAAAAACACTACAAAAAAAGTCTATTAAAGCTATATTAGTAAAAAATTTGGTGCACGCTGGCAAAACAACCGACCTATTTGAAATGGTGTTAGCAACGCCAACCCAAAACTATCATCTTGCCCGCCCACTATATGACTTTCCACATCGTCCATTAGGTGTGGGTGATTTAATTTGTAGCTTGTTCACTGCGCATCTAATTAATGGACAATCCCAATTAATGGCATTTGAATTAGCCGCCAATGCCGCTAATCACGTGCTAGAGGTCACCAAACAAAAAGAGGCTCGAGAATTGGCAATTATTGATGCTCAAGCGTGGATTAAAAAGCCAGATTTGCGATATCGGGGGATGGAATTGATGTTATAAAAGAATATCATTTCTATGTTATTCTTCTAAACAATAAGTATTTTGTGCTAAAATTTTATATTAATATTTTGATTAAATAATAAATTCTAGCACAAAATATTTTCCTAATTATACTTTAAACGTAATCCAAGGTTTAAGTTTAACTATGGTTTGAATCAAATCGGCTTTTTGTTGCGCCTCAATTACTGGTGTAATTGGTTTGTATGCTATAGGCGCTTCTTCGCGTAGCCGCTCTTCTTTGAGAGTAATGCATTGCCATGGTAAGGTAGTCTTTTCAAACTCTACCTTTTTATTACGCATGTTTTGCCTTCTTTCTGCTCTTCCTGCACCATGTGAACAAGACCATAACCACTCTTCATTACCTTTACCAACTGCTACATAAGAGTGATCACCCATCGACCCAGGAATTAATGTTATTTGACCTGTATATGCAGGCGTAGCACCTTTACGATGAATATTCATGCCTTGCTCTGGTAAAATAATATTATGAGAAATATCAACCACTAATTGACTATCATCTTGATGAAAGATCGTTGATAACGATTTACGTATTAACTCGGTGATGACAATACGATTTATCCAAGCATATCGAGCAGCAACGCCCATTGCTTGTAAATAAGCTTTAGCGTCATTATCAGTCAAGCCAAACAATCCTGATTTAGGCTGTTTTTCATTAGCTGGCCATAGGGCTTTTGCTCTATCTTGCCAACGTTGACCAATATAAAATCCAACATCACGTGATCCAGTATGGATCATAACCACAATACTATTTTTTTGAAGACCTAATTGATAAGCTAAATGACGATCCATTATCTCATCAACAATTTGTAACTCAACAAAATGGTTACCAGAACCGACAGTACCTAAGCTAGCAGGACGGATAATATCTCGCTTTTCAAAAAAGGCTTCAGGCGCATATTTACTATCTGCCACAATTAAATGATTACCAGATATTTTATCAAGCTCTGCCCGTAACCGTTCATAATTAACCGAATTCCATAGCCCATGCTGAGGTAATTCAGATAACCATGCCGAAATATCTTGATCAAATAATGCTTGAAAAGATCGCGGCGTAACAGGAACATCACGTTCATCTTGCAATAATACGCGTTTTAATTGCGCAATAATTGAAGACTTTTGTTTACACACTTGCTCATAACTTAAGCCCGTTGTAAAAAGCCGCATACCACAATTAATATCAGTGCCAATTGCAGCTGGAATAATAAAATTCTGCGTGGTAGCAACAATACTACCTACTGGTGCAATAGTACCCGGATGAAAATCGGGTGTTGCACGCGCAGTACAAACTTTACCTAAACTATTAGGTATTTTAACTGAAGCAAAATTTAATAGTTGTTCTACGGCTTTTTCCTCTAATGGTAAAGGATTAGGCAATAATACCTGAGCAGTAGTATTTTCTTTATTAAAAGTATAAATATCATTATTAAAATGACTTTCAATCCCAAGGCGGGACAAACGTTTTTGTAAACGAGTAAATGTAGACATAATAGCCACCTAGAAAACAATAAAATAGTGTCTCCTCATATTGAGAAGATAATTACTGTTTTCCTGCAGCAGCACTATTCAGGAAAGCGGGCACATTCTATACAAAAAATCTTTATCTGTAAAGATATTGAGATTTGATAAACCATATATTAATATTATGGATTACATATCAGTATTAAATCAAAACATAAAATTTAAAAGAGAAAATAAAGAATTATTATGGGTATGGGGATACAAAAAGTTATGCTAACACCATGCAAATCAGAAAAAGAATTGTTAGAGCACTTTGGTTGTTATGGATTTGAAAAACAGCTCAATTTTTATGAAATAATTGGCGATAGCAATTGGCAAATAGATATCAATCAAGGTGTTATCTATTTTGGTGATAATATAACCTTTTCTATTCAATTATTAGGTACTTTTTCTTTATCTTCTGAAACATGGCTTTGGTCTTGGAATAACGAAGCATCGCAGTTACCCACATCGGTTATTGAACAAGCGTTGAGTTTAAAAAGCTATGGTGAAGAAAATGATATTAATTTATTCACTTCTGCTCAATTTGACACTACACAAGAAGATTTATACAAAATAGGGGTAATTGCTACAGGAATGTTTAATACCGATGGATATTATCTGGCTGATTTTGGGCAAGGAATAGCATTGGTAACCATAAAAAAAGATCATATTAACTCAAAAAATAATAACCAGAATAAAATCTCTAAAATTTTTCCAAAATTTATAACAAATCTGTTTGGGAGTTCTTCATCTGAAAGTGATAACCATGAGCAGAAAAATAATCAAACCCAAATTTTTGAAATATTTTCTCAATTTATTTCAAACTTTGATGTGGATCATTACCAGGCACTTAAGTACTATCTAATTGCTAAAGATTATCAAGTCAAACAAAGCGATTTGACAGCTCAAACAGAGCTTGTTGCAATAAAAGGTGAGCAAAGAGTAGTTGCTAAATTTGATGAACAATCTCGTTTAATTAGTTTAAATGTATAAATACAGTTGTCAGTAAAAATCTTTTCATTTATGGAATAGATTTTACCAATACATTGATTAAGCTTTATTAACCATATCCCAACTTAAACCAAACTTTGCCAAATATTTTTTTAATCGATCAGCATCATTGCTACGTTGTTTTTTTATGCGAGACACAGCGAACAATTTTCTGCCAGCTTCAGATAAACAGCTACTTTTTTGGCAGATTTCAATCACCTTTTCCAATTGGAAGCGATCAAATTCATCTATTTCTAATGGAATTAAAGAGTCATCTGATTTGTGTTTCCCCCAGTTTTGTTTTAAGCGTAGAATCTCTTTTTCTACTTGTTCCAACGTAATATTAGCTTGTGGTGCTAACGTTGCCATTCGAATAATCGAGCTATTTAATTCACGAAAGTTACCCTGCCATAAGGCTTCCTGAGAGGTAGCAAAAGCTAAATAAGCACGTCTTGATTGTTGATTGAAACGTGGCATAATGCCGTATTCTTTAGCATAACGCGCCAATTCATAATCAATATTCGGTTCGATATCTTCTTTTCGTTCGGCTAAACTCGGCAGTTGATAACTCCACAAATTGATTCTGGCAAACAGATCTTCACGAAATTCACCATTCTCAATCGCCAATTTAAGATCTTTATTAGTCCCAGCAATTAATTGAAAATCACTCTGAATCGGTTTATCACTACCAAATGGATAAAATTGTTTCTCTTCGATCGCTTTTAATAACATTGCTTGTTCATCAAGCCCAAGTTCACCAATTTCATCTAAAAATAATAATCCCCCATCAGCATTTTTAAGTAAACCGGTACGAGCGAGATTTGCACCCGTAAATGCTCCTTTCACATGGCCAAATAAGGTTGACATTGCACTATCACCTCGTAAGGTGGCGCAGTTAATTTCGACAAATTGACCGTTAATTTGATGATTAGTGTGTTTTAGCAAATAAATTTGTTTAGCTAAAAATGATTTACCTGCACCAGTTGGCCCACACAATAAAATAGGGGCATGCGATCGGCTAGCAACCTGTTCTATTTCAGCAATTAATTGATTAAATTGTTGGTTACGAGTAGCGATACCTGACTTTAACAGATCTGTTGCTTGAATGGCATATTGTTGAAAACGGGTTAAGATTTTATCATAACGATGCAAATTCAAATCGATGATATTCATATTACCGTAAGGTACTTGCGCAATAAGATCTGCTTCCTCTAAGTTATAATTTTTTTCTATTATCTCCTTTTTGGATGGTGGAGACATTTGTAATAATTTAGCTGGATAATAGCGCGATTCTGCTAGTAAAAACCAACAAATCTGTGCGACATGCGTACCTGTTGTGATATGCAAATAATACTCTTCTTGTTCTGAATTAAATGAGTAGTTTTTCGAAATATCAAAAAGGCAGGTATAAACTTGTTCAAAATCCCATGGATCATCTATATTTACTGCGATTGGCCTTACTTCGGTTTGTGGTGATAAAATTTTAATATCTTTAACAACTTCGCAAAGCAGATGATAATCGTTTTGATAATAGAGTAATTCAAATCGAGTTAATGGTAGATCAGATTGATGACATAAATCGATAGTCGGTCGCCATTGCAACCATCGTCGTTTACCTTTACCACGTTGATCCAATACATTTCCTAAAAAACCAAACACTACATTCTTTTTCATTTTTATAAAAATTTATAAATTAATAGATAAAATTATAAAAAACAATCTTATTTAAATCTATCTAATTTTTAGATTGATCTGTTTTAAATTTATTTTTTTGTTTTAAATCAAATTGATATTAATTGTTTTTATCTTTTTTTAATTTTTGGCACACTTTTAGCAAATTATAATAATGAATAAGAAAAAAGGTTTTATCGCCCAAGAGAAAAGGGATAACATCCCAAAATAAAACTGAACTTGTAAACTTAGTAACTTAACGTTACATAAAATTTAGATGGAATTAAAAATGAGTCAATATAACTTATTACAAACAGATAACGCAAAACCAATAAAAATGTGGACAAAAGGCGTGCCTGTTGAAGAAGAAGCCAAAGCACAATTAACCAAAACGGCACAATTACCGTTTATTTTTAAACATATCGCCGTAATGCCTGATGTACACGTAGGTAAAGGATCGACTATCGGTAGTGTGATCCCAACCATAGGCGCAATTATACCTGCAACTGTAGGAGTGGATATTGGCTGTGGCATGATTGCTGTGCAAACGTCTTTAATAGCGAGTGATTTGCCCGATAATTTATTACCGTTACGGCATGAAATTGAAAAAGCGGTACCACATGGTCGATCGCCTCATAACCGTCGACAAGATATTGGTAGCTGGAAAAATCCACCATCACTAATCGATAGTTATTGGCAACAGCTATTACCCGGTTTTGAAAAATTAACTGAAAAATACCCACGTTTTTTAAATACTAATAACTACCGACATTTAGGAACACTCGGCACTGGCAACCATTTTATCGAAATTTGTTTGGACGAAGCCGATCGAGTTTGGATAATGCTGCATAGTGGATCACGTGGTGTAGGTAATGCTATTGGTAGCTTTTTTATAGAAATGGCTAAAAAAGATATGGAAGCCCATATCAAAAATCTACCTGATAAAGATTTAGCTTATTTACAAGAAGGCACTGAACACTTTCAAGATTATGTTGATGCTGTGCATTGGGCGCAAGAATTTGCAAGACTCAACCGTGAAGCAATGATGAATAATGTTATTTTAGCAATGCGTAAAGTCATTACTAAACCATTTACCACCCACATGTCGGCAGTAAATTGTCACCATAACTATGTACAAAAAGAGCAACATTTTGGTAAAGAAATTTTTATTACGCGTAAAGGTGCGGTATCGGCTCGTAAAGGTGAGCTAGGGATTATTCCAGGCTCAATGGGTGCAAAAAGCTATATTGTGCGAGGACTTGGTAATGAAGAAAGTTTCTGTTCATGCTCGCATGGTGCAGGGCGAGTTATGAGCCGAACAGAAGCCAAAAAGAAATTTACCATTGAAGACCAAATTAAAGCAACAGCACATGTTGAATGCCGAAAAGATACCAACGTGATTGATGAAATCCCAATGGCATACAAAGATATTGATGCGGTAATGACAGCCCAAAATGAATTGGTCGAAATTGTCCATCAATTACGACAAGTTGTGTGTGTGAAAGGGTAAAAAATATTGAGGAGCAATCCTCAATATTGGTGGAAATAAAAATATTAAAAACCTTAATTATATCAATGATAAATCTAAAATAATGCATTACTATCATGATTATTCAATTTGATTTAAATAACTAATTAATCATTCTAACAATAAAATATTTAAAGGATTAACGATGAAAGAAACTACTCAAAATTCAACGACAGAACCCTCAAATATGGCGACGACTCAACCATTTCCAATGGTATGGGATAACAATAAAATCAGTATTTATCAATTTTTACTGCCTTATCAACATGCAGAAAAACTGCCTGAAATAGCCCAAACACTTCCTGATGAATCATCTGATGATACAAAATTAAAATGGGCAGCAGGGGCGATGGATGGGGTTAGCAATCATCATGGCGCATCATCGGAACACACATGTGTTGAAGAAATTTTAACGTTACTAATCACAATATCAACACAACCCAATAAACACGATATCGAAAAACTTTACACCTTAATAAATACGGAAGGTACTTTAAGTTTTATTGATGATTTAAGTGATGCAATACCAAAAATTGACATTGATTTTGATAAGTTATATGAATTTACCTATTGGTTAGCAACAAATAGCCCTGATCGTGAAATCATTAAGTTTAGTATTGCTGTATTAGGATGTTTTACTACCGAACAAACTGACTTATTTTTATTATTAGGCATGCATGAAGAGTTTACCTTATATTCAGCAGTTGCATTACAAAACACCTTATCATCACCCGAACAAGTCGAAAATGCCTTAGTTACTTTAGCTAAAAAAGTGGATGGTTGGGGTAGGATCCATATTGTTGAACGATTAGTTGGATATCAATTATCATCAACTACTAAAGATTGGTTATTAAGAGCGGGTTATCAAAATAGCGTTATGAACGAATATCTTGCTTATACTTGCGCAACCACAGGTGAATTAAATCAGGTTTTAGAACAAGATTATGTTGATTTACCTTTATTAGAATCTGCGGGTGAAATTTTAGAGGCACTCATCATGGGCGGACCAGCCGAAGATATGCATTGTTATGAGGAAGGTGCTATTGTTTGTTTAAATTATTTAAAACATTTACTAAAACTACCCTCATTAGCTGAACTCCCCCCTTTACGAACAGTACTGACTATACGTGATTTTGTTAGCAACCAGCTTAATGAAAGCTATCCTAATTGGAATGAAAAAATAAAAAATGCAATTATTGAAAAAGCAAATAAGTTTATCCATCAAGATAAATGGTTAGCATTAATTGAACATGATTTAATGACTGATGATAGCAGTAAATTTTACCTAGCTGCTGATCTTTACACGCAATTTGGATTTGATGCATGGGATGCGCGTTTTGCATATCAAAAAAATCATCAGGGTGAACAGTGGTATTATTTAATGCAAGCCGATGATATACAAAGAGTACAACAAGTTATACAGTTAGCTAGGCAACAATATGACTTTACAAAAATCGCAACTGGGCCAGCGCTAGAATCTGCATTTGGCATCAAATATAAAGCACACCGTGCATTGGATGCTATTTTACAAGAGCTCAATCGATTTCCGGGTATGGGTGAAGATCTTATATTAATTGGTCTAAACAGCCCAGTAATACGCAACCGAAACATGGCATTAAATGCCATTGAAGCTTGGGATCGACAATGTTGGACAGATAAAATAACGCTTGCCCTGCAAGAACTTATTGCAAATGAACCTAATGATGAAATTAAAAAAAGGTTAGTAACGCTACTTGCTTCGCACAATAGTTAAATGTAACTATTCCTTAAAATAGTACAGCCCAAAAGTAGAAAATTTTCTATGATAAAACTAAAAGAGGATTTGAATCTGAAAATTAGAAAAGCGTTTACCAACAGGAAAAATCACATGATATAACCATTAAATTTAAAACACTAAAACAGATAGCATAATTTTCTACTTGAGTTGTGTACTAACTATGGGGTATTTACATTTTTCAAAGTATAAAATAGTTGAGCGATTTTCTGGCTGATTTAGGCAATTAATTATTGCTTCAAAGTAAGCTTACTTGATATTTTTTGTATCCCACCAATAGAATAATGGCAGCATAATAAAATTGCCGGATATATTATAAAATTAAGGGTTATCATTGATGTGACACCTAACATCTCCATAATAAAATTTAGATTAAAAATCAATTTATTAGTATCTTCCACAATTAACATAAATAAAATTGGAGACATTAAGGTAATGATAAAACCAATTGGCACTGCGCAAATCACTAAAACTATCGGTTGTTTTATTTTATTTAAAAGAAAGATTGAAATCAGAATAAAACAGAAATAACACAAACCATAACATATCAAATAATATAATTCTGGTGTGCGATGTTTTGCGATAATCATTCGATAACACCATTGGTAACTTAGATAGGCACCTATAAAGTTAAACAATACGATAATTAATAAATTAATTATTTTCATTAGTTTGCCCTTTTTTATCTTCAATCTCTTTTACCGCTTCTTTCAAAGAGCTAGGTAACCGATAAAGTTCTTGTAGACCATATTCATGCAAAATGTGTACCTAGCTGTGTGAAATTGTCCATCCTTGTAGTAAATAAATTAGCTTCGACATCTTGCTGACTATTTTTTCTACTTTATTGGTTAAATTGTTATATATGTCATTTTTACACCAACAAAAATAGGACTTTTGGTTGCCACTTACGCATAATGATGCCTCTGTTTCTTATTTAAATATGTGCTTGATTATATTGCATTAATTAACCAAATAGCAACTCTATTTTATTGATCTGATGGAGGATAAAAGATATGTGACATTGGCTAACTATTGTCAAGTAAAGCGATATCAACGTTACCGTCAAACATGGTTAGACATTCACACAGGTGACACGTTTTTACCTGCAGGCAAATCGCATTTTAGATCTAAATCATCATGCTCAATGATTTGTTAATGGTAATAGGCAAAAGACTTTAAATGCGTTAAAAATTCAGATATAAAGTAAAATAAATAACCTAAAGGAATAGTTGCAATGCAAAACCGCATAAAACAAAAGTTAGCAGAATTAGCACAACAACATAATATCCATATACTTTACGCTTGCGAGTCAGGCAGTCGGGCGTGGGGGTTTCCATCGCCGAATAGTGATTATGATGTGCGTTTTATTTATATGCATCGTTTTGAGAAATACTTAGCCATTGATAACCCTGCTTCACATTTAACTTTTCCTATTGATGATGAGCTGGATTTGCATGGTTGGGATTTAAAAAAAACTTTACAATTGATCCGCAAATCAAATACTACCCCGTTTGAATGGTTGCAATCACCCATTATTTATCAACAAAATGCACCAATTGCTAACCAATTATGGCAACTTTGTGCTGATTTTTTTAATGCTCGTGGCAATATTCATCACTATTTAGGGATTGCTAAAAGCGCCTTACAAAGCAGTGAAGGGCAGCAGATCGGTATCAAAAAACTGTTTTATGTATTAAGACCTTTATTAAGTGCCAAATGGTGTTTAGAAAAACAGCAAATCGCCCCCATGGCCATTACGCCATTATTGACACTATTACCTGATGATTTAAGCCAACAAATCAATGATATTATTGCCTTAAAAGCAACCATGACTGAATCAACACCTATCACTATCGATCCAAAAATCTTATTGTTTATTGAACAATCCATGATTGAGATTAAAGAAAGTTTACAGGCTATAGACGAACAACATTTTAAGGCTGATAAGTTAGATTATTTTTTTATACAAACATTAATGAGCTTAAAATAAGACAAGGAAAACTAAATGACAATCGACGATTTAAAAGCACAAAACTTAATCTTATTTGAAGTGATCAGCGGTAGCCGTGCATTTGGTTTGGCTACTGAAACATCAGATACCGATATTAAAGGAGTTTTTTATCTACCTAAAAATAAGTTTTATGGATTGGATTATATTCCACAAATTAATAATGAAACTAATGATATTGTTTATTATGAATTAGGACGATTTGTGGAACTGTTACTGAAAAACAACCCGAATATTTTAGAAGTGTTAGCCTCGGATCCAAGCTGTATTGTTTATCAGCATCCAATCATGCAGCAGTTAACCCTTGATCTATTTTTATCCCAACAAACTAAACAAACCTTTGCTCACTATGCTATGTCACAAATTAAAAAAGCTAAAGGATTGAATAAAAAAATCAATAATCCCATTGAGGTAAAACGTAAAACGGTTCTTGATTTTTGTTATATTATTCAAGGGCAGCATGCTTATCCCCTCACTAATTGGTTAAGTGAAAAGCGTTTTGAGCAACATTTATGTGGTTTGGTGAATATTCCACATAGTCGAGATTTATATGCACTTTTTTATGATGCCTCGGGGGATTGTGGCTATCATGGCATTATTCAAAATGATGATTCGACCGAACTTTGCTTGTCGTCGGTGAAAGTAGGCACCACAGTAAATGCTTACTTAAGTTTTAATCGTGATGGTTTTTCATCGCATTGTCGTGATTATAAGGCTTACTGGCAATGGGTTGAAAAGCGAAATGAGCAGCGTTATCAAAGTAATATTAAAAGTGGTAATGATTTTGATGCTAAAAATATGATGCATACTATTCGTTTATTGCAAGTGGCGCATGAAATAATGACTAAAGGCACCATTACCAATAAATGCGCTAATCGTGATGAACTGCTTGCCATTAAAAATGGTCAATTAAGCTATGATGAGATTATGAATATCGCAGAAACATTGTTAAGCAAAATTGAAACCGCATCAATCACTTCAATGTTGCCAGAAACACCTAATTTTACTAAAGCAATTGCACTGTTAGTAAAAATGCGTGAATTATTATATAACCACTAATGATATCGCAAAACAATAACAGTTCATGATTGAATTATAAAAATAATTCAATTAGTTATTTACAATACATGTCATTATGTTAATTTATTTCACTTCCTTGTGATACTCTAATTTAAGTATGAAATTATTTTAATTTAGATTTTTTGGTTTCTTTTCTTTCTTTTAGCTCTTTTAATTCAAATTCCCAAACCTGCCAAAAATCCATATTTGTTGGTTCCAAAACATTCATTTCGTGATTAAATTTTACAATATCACTAAATTCATTAACACAATACATATCAGCATCATTAATAATTTTCAAGATTGGGATTGCTTTAAGCCCTGTTTCCTGCATAAATTGATGGCCAATAAAATCAAGCCTCATCCAATCAGCACTTAATTTAGAGGCTGTATAAGTATGAAAACCATATAAAAATGTCCAAAAAGGTCCCACTGCCATTGCTTGAGGACGACGCCAAATCTCCTCTTTTACTTCAATATAAATACCTCTATGGGGAATAGCATCACAATCTTCACCAAGTAAATGAGCAACATATTCATCAGGAAATTTAATTGCCAAACTATTTTCAATATTGCGAATATCTTGCAATACTATTTTATCTTCAGCCATTGGAAAAACACTATAATCTCTATCTAAATACTGATTCATTAATAAAATCGTTTTGTCTTCCATCCTCATTCCTCTTTAATTTTTTATTTACCCATTTTTTAAGCAAAATATTATAACTTTTAGGCTATTTTTTAAAAGATATTTTAATTAAATCGATCAACTGGTTGGCTTTAAAATGGGACAATTATCGTACATTAAAATGGACAACCTTTTTATAGATTGCCCATATCGCTTGCTTAATCCGCCTGTTGCAACCAATATATGGTCTCATAAGGTTTTAATCTTATTTCAGAGCCTAGCCGATGGTTATCTTGATAATTGCTAAATAATCGTTGCCAATTCAAGAGTTGTAACGAATTAGGTAATGACCATGTCAGTGTTTTATCGGTCAGATTTGCTATCATCAGTAATTTTTGATTATGCCACCGTCTGATATAGCACCAATAATCAGCAATATCTGGCGTTAAATCTTGATAATCACCAAAAATAAAAATCGGGTATGTTTTGCGTAATTTAATTAAGGTTTGATAGCAATAAAATATCGAATCAGGATCATCAAGTGCCGCTTTGACATTAATTTGTGGATAATTGTTTGCCACCTCAATCCAAGGCTTACCTTTAGTAAAGCCAGCATTGGCTGAATTATCCCATTGCATTGGTGTTCGGCTATTGTCTCTGGATTTGCTAGCAAGGATTGCTAAAATTTCCGCTTTAGGTATACCATCAGCTATTTTTTCTTGATAAATGTTAAGACTTTCAACATCTTTATATTGTGAAATATCAGTAAAATGAGGATTAGTCATACCGATTTCTTCACCTTGATAAAGATAAGGTGTGCCTTGTAAACCATACAGCAGCATGGCTAACATTTTGGCAGATTGTTTGTGATATTGGTTTTCATCACCAAGGCGTGAGACGATACGAGGTTGATCATGATTACACCAAAAAATTGCATTCCAAGCCTTATCTTGCATGCCTGTTTGCCAATAGCCAAGGATTTTTTTGAGTTCAAGTAAATCAGGTTTAGCCAGCGTCCATTTATCACCGTTTGGATAATCGATTTTTAGATGATGAAAGTTAAACGTCATGGTCAATTCTTTACCATCTAAGCTAGCATATTTTTGGCAGTTTTCTAATGTGGTGGATGACATTTCGCCAACTGTTTTAAGTTGGTTGGGTTGAAAAACATCACGACTGATCTCTTGTAAAAATTCATGAATTTTTGGACCATCGGTATAAAATCGACGACCATCGCCATTTTCATCATCCAGAAAATCTTGCTGTTTTGAAACTAAATTAATCACATCAAGCCTTAATGCATCAACGCCTTTATCAGCCCAAAATTGACATACTTTTTTGATTTCTTGACGAACAGTTGGATTTTCCCAATTAAGATCGGCTTGCTGTTTAGCAAATAAGTGCAAATAATACTGTTTTGATTGTTCATGCCATTGCCATGCTTTACCGCCAAATTTTGACCGCCAATTGTTAGGCTCTGAGCCATCGGCTTTAGCGTCTTTCCAAATATAAAATGAGCGATAAGGACTTGACTTATCTAAGGCTGATTTAAACCATGGGTGCTGTGTTGAAGTATGATTAAACACCATATCCATCATAATGCGAATACCACGCTCGTGCGCTTGTTTAACCAGTAGTTCGAAATCAGCCATTGAGCCATAGCTCGGATCTATATCATAATAATCCGACACATCATAACCGTTATCAATTTGTGGGGATGGATAAATCGGCGTTAACCAAATAGCACTAACCCCTAAATTTTCAAGATAGTCTAATCGGCTAATAATACCTAATAAATCACCCGTCGAACCAGCGCCACTAGCTTGGAAACTTTTTGGATAGATCTGGTAAATAGTACCATTTTGCCACCAAGGGATATCGATTTTATTCATTGCTTGCTCTTTATTATTTATTTTTCATAAATTAACCGCTCAATAACAAGAACGGTTAATGGTTATTAGCTCGTGTTTAACGAATATCTAACGTACCTTTTTTAAGTTTAATTTTATAAACGATCGAAGTTAAAACAATCGGAACCACAATTGCCACAATCATCGCCAAAGCATAAATCGACCAATATATCGGCTTTATCGATAAAATACCCGGCAAACCGCCAACCCCAATACCATTAGATAACACACCAAATAAACCACAAATTAACCCGGCTAAAGCTGAACCAACCATGGCGCACAGCATCGGGAATTTATAGCGCAAATTAATACCATACATAGCAGGCTCGGTTACCCCAAGATAACCTGATATGGCAGCAGGAACCGACACTTCACGCTCATTATGTTTTTTACTAACTAAAATAATACCCACAACAGCCGAAGCTTGAGCAATATTAGATAAAGCAATAATTGGCCAAATCGGCGTACCGCCCATGCTTTCAGTCATTTGTAAGTCAATTGCAAGGGTTGTATGGTGAATACCAGTAATAACCAATGGTGAATAAAAGAAACCAAAAACAGCAGCGCCAATAAAGGCATAATCACCAGTCATTAAATATTTAACAATAAAAGCAATACCATTACCTAACATTCTTCCAATTGGACCTAAAAGGAAATGTGCTAAAAACACAGAAACAAGAAGCGCAACAATCGGCACAATCACTAGATTCAAGTAATCAGGTACAATTTTGCGTAATCGTGTTTCGATCCAACCCAACGCTAAACCTGCAAAAATAGACGGAATCACCTGCGCTTGATAGCCGACTTTTTCGATACTAAACCAACCAAAATCCCAAACATCAGGTATTTTACTGCCAAGGTCATAAGCGTTCATCAATTGTGGTGAAACCAAAGTGATGCCTAAAACAATACCTAAAATTGGCGATCCTCCCATCTTTTTCACGGTAGACCAACAAATGGCAACGGGTAAAAAGTGGAAAATCGCCTCGCAAGGTAACCAAAGTATACTGTAAATTGGCGCTAGCCAATGATAGGTTTGTATCAGCGGCTTATCATCAATAGTTGGCATTTCACCAATAATATTACGTAACCCAAGTAATAAACCACCAGCGATTAAAGCTGGTAATAATGGCACAAAAATTTCCGCTAAGTTAGAAATAAACCTTTCAAAAAAAGACATATTCTTTTTTGCTG
The DNA here is from genome assembly GCF_024104075.1 of Gilliamella sp. Lineage (NCBI taxonomy): Bacteria > Pseudomonadati > Pseudomonadota > Gammaproteobacteria > Orbales > Orbaceae > Gilliamella > Gilliamella sp. The sequence continues at coordinate 84,560 of NZ_JAGGHR010000006.1, forward strand.
CAACTTTAGTTTGCTCTTTGCTTGCTTCATCTAAATTTAATTGCTGGATCAATGCTTTGTAATAACTATCAACATTGGTACCAATGATAACTTGAAACTGTCCAGCATTATTAAAACAACCTTTCACAAAAGGCAGTTCTTCTATAGCTTGGACATCAGCTAGCTTAGGATCAACTAAGGCAAACCTCAATCTTGTTAAACAGTGAGTGACACTGGCAATATTTTCTTTCCCACCAATCAACTCGATCAATTGCATTATCGATTGGCTAGTTAATTGGAAATTTTTAGCCATAAAAGGTCTCCTTTAAATTAGAATTAGCCTTTTTATTTCACTAATAATCTGGCTATTTTGAATATAGATTAAGCATAGATTGAATTGATAAATTAATAAATGGGAACGTTCCCTTTTTTGTGATTAATATCACAAATTAGAGCAAAATAAGCACAAATTAAATAAAAATAACTACTGGTTAGCTTATTAAATGGCAAGGAATGGTGATACTTTTCAGTTCAAACTGATTTTGTAACATATTAAGTAACTCTTGAGCCGCACAACTACCTGCTTGATCAAAACCGAGTTCAACTGCACAAGTCTTAGGAAAAAGAAAACTCAGTAGCTCACTATTACCAATGCTAGCTACGGTAATATGTTCAAGCTGTTTTTCGTGTAAATACTTATTTAATCCTAATGCAATACCATCAGTTGCACAAACGATAGCCGATGGATTTTTAGTTAACACCAACTGGGCAAGATCATAACCTGAACGATAACTTAATTGACCTAAAACCGCATTGGGGCTAAGTTGATATTGCTGGCAAAAATCCAAATAGGCTTGATAACGCAATGCGCCAGTAGTTTGGTCTTGTTGCTCAATACCGATATAACCAATATTTTGATGTTGTTGCGATTGATATAAATGAGCAAGCAATAATCTAACTGCACCAATATCATCATAACAAATACAAGTATGATCTTGGAATTTTCTTGCGATTACTACACTACTATTTTGCCAGGTGGATAATAATGACTGCTCTAGTCCAGTAAATGCAAAGATAACTACTCCATCAGCTTGTTTACCTTTAAGCATGGATAAATATTCTTTGACTTTGGCTGTACTAAATTGGCTTTCCATAATGATAGGATCATAACCATGCCGATAAAAAATAGGCAACATACTTTGAACAGCTTGATTTTCAGAAAGAGAATCAAGGCGAGTTACAATAATCCCAACCACTTTATTCCCATAACCACGCATCGCTCTTGCCGATTTAGACGGCGTAAAGTGATACTGTTCAATGATTGCCAAAACTTTATTACGCGTAGCTTCTTTAACCATAGGATCATGATTAATCACTCGAGACACGGTAGATTTACTTACCGAACAAAGCTTTGCAATATCTTTAATGGTTAAGTTGTTTGAAGATATACTCATAATAATTTAGCCAACAAAAATCAATAAAATCATACTAATCTATTTTATAAAAAATAGCGATTTCAGATTGTTTATATTGGTTTGGTAAATTGTTTTTTGCTAAACAGTAGTTAGCATTAAACTCAGGTAGAAAATGATAAAATTTGAATTAGCACGAGCCAAAACTATTTATTAACGCCAATAAACTATTTTTAATAGTGTTATTATCTTGCGTTAAATCAATAGTACAAAATGATAATTTATGTCCTTGAATAGTCATATTTTCATTAACCGTCACGCCGACAGCTGGGTATAGTAACATGCCAGAGGCACAAACGGATAAAGGATCGCTATCTTTTTCCTGACTTCTTAAATAAGCATACAACTGATAAATATGATGACTACTAAACGAGTTATCTCTAAACCATGATTTTTTTAAAATTGAGGTACATTTAGTATCAATAATTAAACGTTGTGTATGACTGCGATTTTCAAAGATTAAATCGGTTTTCATAGTTGGCAAATAGGTGGTGATATTATCGGTCGCATTGCTATATTGCCAATTTAATTTTTTACCGGCATAAATGGTCCATTGCTGAGGATCTAAATTTACACGGTAAAAGCCAACTATTGCTTTTTCAAATAATTTCCATAACCAATCATCGGTTTTTTTTAGTTGTTCAATGGTATGTAATCCTTGGAATTGAGTGGGAATTGACAAGCTAAAAATCAGTTTTGCTAATGAAATTAAACTATTATCTTTAAGATTTGCATGGTTAAAACGCTCCTTTTCATAGCAATAATGCGTTGTTTGACCAATATTTAACGTAGTAAATTGATGAATGATTTTTCTACATTGTTCAATTAAGCTCGCATCTTTCAATTGTTTAACTAATAGATGAGCCGCAGCATGAATATAGCGATTTTTAGGGGTATCAATCGTTAAATCATCATATCGACATTGAATTTTACCCTTTGCCAATAATTGCTTACGCTGAGTGGTTAAAACATCTATTTTTCCTCTGACACGATTAAGCACTTTTGTTGTGAGCTGATAATCTGCGACAAGATGATGTATTAACCATTTATTTACTGCCTGACAATATAGTTTGGCAGCGAGCGTTATTAATTCCTCTGGATTATTTTCTAGTTCTATCCTCTGCTTTTTCCCTACAGTTTTATAATAATCAGAAGCATAGAGCAAAAGTAGCCATATGTTTCTAATTGGTATTTTGGCAACGGTAGTATTGGTTAATAGCGGATGATTATTTATCGTGGTCATTATTGTGCATTACCTAATAATATAATCATCGCATTACTCAATTTTTCAGGCTCGCCAAACCAATACTCTTCTAATAGAGGCTTGATTTCTGAACGAACAATATGCTTAAACCAATCTTGCGCAGTCATTTTTTGGTTAGAACAGGTAAAATAGCTATGCCCAATGGTAAATGCCTTGCCGAGTGTACTATCTTTACTAATATATTCATTTAATGCCTCTATACAGTGCTTTATATCTTGTAATTGTTGTGGTGAAAAGTCGTTTTTTTCTTGCATATAGTTGAGCCAATTCTCACCAAAATGAGGACTTAAATGATAAAAGGCAAAACGACGACGTAAAGCAAAATCGAGCATCGCTAACGAACGATCGGCAATATTCATAGTACCGATAACATAAAGATTGGCAGGAATAAATACGCCTTTTTCATTTTGGTGTTGGTATGTTAATTCTAATGCCTCATTTGGATTTCGTTTATCAGCTTCAAGTAGCGTTAACATTTCACCAAAAATTTGTGCTGGATTGCCACGATTAATTTCTTCAATCACAATCACATAATTTGATTGAGAATCATTCCTTGCTTGATTAATTATCTCTAAAAAAGGTCCATCAATCAGTGCTAATTTACCATCACTGGTTGGTCGATAGCCGCGGATAAAATCCTCGTAAGACATATTAGGATGAAACTGAATGGCTTTGATATTATTTGAATCTTTATAGCCGACAATAATATTAGCTAAACGTTTAGCTAACCAAGTTTTACCTGTCCCAGGAGGACCTTGTAAAATAAGGTTTTTTTTCAACTTTAAGCTATTTAATATGGCTTGCAAGTGTTGTTTATCAACAAAACAACCTTCATTGATTAGATGTTCTTCGGTATAAGGTTGTTTTATGATTAAGGGGTCAGTCATATCTTGGTTATCATAATTTTCTTTTTCATTTAGCGTGTCAATATCCAGTAATTTATATTTTCCACCACCCAAAAATAATAAAATATTATTATTTCTTAACTCTTGAAATCTATTATCAATAGTTGATTCAATAGTATTATTGTTAGGAAATAATAGCTGAAGATTCTCTTTATAATGCTCAAGAAATTCTGACCGAGTAAATATATTACTATTTTTCTGATAACATAATTGTTTAATGCGTTGTAATACAATATCTAGCCAAGAATCATTAATCGGTTCGTTAATATCGTTGGCATTAGTACTACTATTGTTACTTAAATTATTATCCCCGTAACGAGATTTCCAATATGGAGCATTGCGAAAAGCATCAATATCTTGTGGCTGATCATAAAATGCAAAATTAATTAATTGTTTATTCCACTGATTATTCGCTCTAATCCGCCAAATAACCGTTCGGTTAGTGTAAAAATACCACTTTTTGCTCAAATTAGTTTGTTGCCAATCAACTTCTAACAACTTTCCATCACCATGATTTTTAGTTACAATGCCAATCGCTTTAATTTCCATAACAGAAACAAACTTACCTTTATTATCAAAAGGTAAATGATGTTTTTGGGTATAAGCTGATTTGATGGCAATTTGATCACCAACAGCAATTGAACGCACGACATCTAAATATTTCTTATCGTAACCATTTTCCCAAATGCCAGAATTAATGAAGCGATCGGTTTGATCTTTATTTCCAGTATAGTTAGCACCTAAAAACCAATATGTTTTTATTCCGTCCAATTGCTTTCCTTTCTAATCATATTATTTATTTTTATGTGTATTTTAAACTAATTTATTGTTAACCAAAAATAGAATATTGTTAATTATTTGCCAACTATTTTTATAAAGCTATTTATGTTTTTACTTTGCATAATCAAATAGTTAAATAATAAAAAAAGAAGATAATTTTTACTAAAGCCATTAATGACTTAAAAGTGTTGTGCATGCATATCGGATTGAATTTTTTATGTAATTAATCTAGTTACTAGGCAAAAGAAATTGGTTAAATTAGGCTATAAAATTATGCATCCTAATCCATAGTCGATCACTAAATTGGTATAAGATGTAATATCAATCATTTAATCACTGAGATTAAAATAACTTTATTTAACTAAATTTTGATAAGCGCTATTCGATAAAATCATTTTTTGCAATAATATAAAATAATTGAAATGATGATTTTAAAAGGAAAAAAATAAAGGTGTCATACAAATTTTTATGCAGTTCACTGCTCATTTTGGGTTTCTCAGGATATGCATTAGCGACCGAAACAAATAATACAATTGAAGCACAATTTAAAGCGGCTTTATTATGCAAGGTTGCTCCAATTGATGGTCGTGATGCAAAAGTGGTTAAACAACTTAACCAACAAAACATTACCATAAAAAACTTAGAAGATGATGGGCTGATTAATTTAGAGTATCACTTTGCCAAACCGCTGGAAATAATGAATACGACTGTATCGCAAATTAAATACCAAGGCGATAGCGGTTCATATTTTTATGCTGTTGCCAAAGGTGATATAGATACATTTGCCAAAGCAATGGGGGCAATCCCAATCCCTGCCCATTTAAAAGAAGAAATGTCTTGGGGTGATATAGGACAATATTATCAATATACAGCCCCAATCACAGAAGAAAATCATTTTCCTAGTATCATTCTTATCGGTCGTGACAAAAATGCCAACTCAGATGAGTTTTATTTTGGCTGCGAAGAATTTGATAGTTAATTATGATTGATTGACGGATGAGGAAAAGGTGACTCATCCGCTTTTAATTTGTAGGCCTTTCCCCACTCTAACATGGCATCATGCACCTGTTTTAGACTTTGTCCAACCTCGGTTAATGTATATTCAACTCTGGGGGGAACCTCGGCATACACTTTGCGGGTTAATAACCCATTTTTTTCCATAGCTCGCAGGTGCTGAGTTAAAACTTTTTGTGATATACCAGTCAGCGATTTTTTTAGTTCACCAAAGCGCTTGGTTCCCGTAAGCAGGTCTCTCACAATTAAGACTTTCCACTTATCACCCATTAACATTAATGTTATTTCAACAGGGCAAATAGGCAAATCATTATTTAATTTAATCATTAATCCTTAAAATTCAACAATAGTTTCAAAAAAGTTACTATAGCACTATTTGGTACCTACTTTACAGTAGAAACGTTAAAGACTAATCTAAAACCATTCTTATATCATGTTAATCCTTAAACGATTAAAAGGAGTAAAGTATGAAAATAGCAGTCATTGGTGCGAGTGGTAAAACAGGGCAACTTTTAGTCAAAGAGGCGATTTCACGAGGGCATGATGTTACCGCAATAGTGCGCAAAGCGAGTCAACCGCTCGATCCCAAAGCAAATGTGCTAATTAAAGATCTGTTCGAATTAACCTATACTGATTTAAAACCCTTTGATGTGATTATCGATGCATTTGGTACTTGGGCACTGGAATCACTGCCATTGCATCAAACCAGTTTAAAACATTTAACGGATATATTAAGTGGTAAAACAAATCGCCTATTAGTGGTTGGGGGAGCAGGCAGTTTATATGTTAATCCACAGCATTCACTACGTTTGGTTGATACACCTGATTTTCCTGAGGCATTTAAACCATTAGCCACCAATATGGCCAAAGCACTTGATGCGCTTAGAACGTGCGATGATGTGCAATGGACTTATTTAAGCCCAGCCATTGAGTTTAATGCTGATGGGGAAAGAACTGGGCATTATATCTTGGGCGGTGAAGAGGTGTTATTTAACAGCCAAGGAAAAAGCCAAATCAGTTATGCCGATTATGCCATTGCCATGATTGATGAAGCAGAAAAAGCCAAGCATATTAAACAACGTTTTACTGTGGCTACTGAGTGATATTTTTAAAATTCAGTTGCTAAGCGTTTCAAAACAGAAATAAACGTTTATTTTTTATAACAATTAACAAAATATCCCAACAAAAATATTCAACGCTTATTATTTTAGTGGTTGGATTTGGCTTGGGATATTTTTAACAAAAAGCTAATCTATGTTAGCGCCATAAACAAAAAAGTTGATAAAAAGATTGATAGTTTTGTCAAAAAGTTTCAGGTAACTATGTGTTTCAGTATAAAAATAGATGATTAATAGTTATTTAGAATTACGCTTTTAATGCCTTCCTTACTTGCATTAAAACTTCACCAAGTAAATTTTTGCCTCGCCATTTAGCCATATTAAATCTCATTTCGTCATCAATACTTAAACCAATTCCCCAAATCTTGTCATAAGGGCTTGCTTCTGCTAATACTTTATCTTTGGTTGATAATAGATATTTTTTAAGCTCATCATTTTGAGAAAATTTTGCATAATTACCCTCAAAAACAATCTCTTTTTTATGCTTATTCCATATATTTTCATCAAAATTACGCACAGTTTGCCCCAGCTTTTTTTGCATTTTAGATGACGGAATAGATAGAATAGCATTGGCACTCTCTATATCTTTAAATAACAACGCTTTAGAATACATCATCCATTGTTCTGCACTAGTAAATGCTATTTCATTAATAACAAAATGACAAGGATACCACTGAGATAGATAATGATCAGGACTAAAAAAGAAAATCATTTTCTTCTTTCCGACTTGTTTCATCTATTTAAATTGCTCCTTTTGTAGAATAAATAAACTTACAGCTAAGAAACCTCTGGATTGTTTACACTTCATAATTAAAATAACTCTTTAAAAATTCATGATGCGTTTTAACCATATTATAAAAGTTAATAAATCGCCTAAAATTTTATTCTCTATATGGTGAATCTGCAAATATTTGCTGATTCAGAATATATCCCTTTATAAATCCATACTAAATTTGTATATTTGCCCATTAAAGGTGATAATTAATTTTGTCACAAAATTTTATAATAAACCGACTCATTGTATTTTTCTAGTTTTTGGCATAGTCCATTTTTCTAAAGCTTGTTGTATTGCTAACTAAATATTTTTTTTAACTGAATTATTAAGGCAGTTGACTTTTGTTGTTTATATATTAAACAACAATACATTGGTAGCCACATAAGTATAAATACCAGCAATAACATAATGTTATCCTTGCGAAAGCTCGAAACAAATCGGTAGACCACCATTATCAAAAGCAAAGTGGATTTTAGCTGAGTTGCCCCATAGCTTTTTCCTATCTGATGTGAATGCTAAGTTGCTACATCTAAGCTACGTTGATGCGCTCGCACATTTGGTCGAGTTTTTTTATGTGTTTGATTATTGGTTTTATGTTGAATCCTAATAATTGATTTATCACATAAAACGATTGGTTGTATGTCTTTAAAAAAGTCCTTCTCTCAAAAAATGAATCGGGTTGTCACTTAATGCTAATTTTTGTTTAATTTCCATTGCATGACTCCTCTTTGTTTATTTGCTTGTCCTTGTGCCCCCGCCAGCCACGCTTTCAGCGTTGGTGGCGGGGGGGCGCGATTGTGGCTTTACCGCAACTGCTCAACCCTAAAGGGTTTGCTCCAAACTTATACTGGGGCTTTATTCTTTTTTATATTGTTCTTTCAGACACCATAACCACCTTCCGCGCCATAAGGATTAATTTGGTATGTCCACACTTTTTAGTACCAAAAAGATAAGGTCATCGATTTCTTTTGTATTCAATCGGCGACTGGTAATTTAATGTTGAATGAAGTCGATTATAATTAAACCAATCCACATAGTGATTAAATTCCAATTTAAGTTGCGCCAGTGAATCAAAAATAGTATTTGACACAAATTCTGTTTTCACTGCTTTGAATGTGCTTTCTGCAATTGCGTTATCATAGGGGCAGCCTTTGCGACTTAACGACCGTTTAATTCCAAATGTTGTTAAACATTCATCAATTAAATGATTATCAAACTCTTTTCCTCTATCAGAATGAAACAACTCAATCGTCTGTAAGTTCATTGGAATTTGACTCATAGCTTGCATGACCAGTGCCGCTGTTTTATGCCTGCCAGCACTTCGCCCTACTATTTCTCGATTACTGATATCAACAATTACACAAAGGTAGTGCCAACGTTGTTTAACTCTTACATAGGTTAAATCGGTCACCAATATCTTTCGTGGTTGACCTATATCAAATTCTCGATTCAGTTCATTCCCCCACCGGTGATTCATTGCTTTTTTCTGTATGAATACAATATTTTTTACAGGTGTATTTCGAAAC
>NZ_JAGGHR010000070.1:0-1571 GCF_024104075.1 Gilliamella sp.
GTTTAATCTTATTCATATTTGTTCCTTTTTTAGTTGTGATAAGTTTACCTTACCCCTTAAAAAAGTTGTATGATTTAGTGTAGCCGATCCAGCTTTTAATTTTCCTACCACAGGTGCTGATGGGTTATTTTTTGATTTAGTTTTAGAGGGAAATGTAAATGATTTAATATGGGATTCTGATACACATGAAGGAATTACTGCCACAGTGACAAGTATACCAAGGAATGAGTCTTGGTTTTATGAGGTTTGCAGTACTCTGGAAAGTTTTATGCCTTCCTGTAGTACAAGAACTATTTTTAAAAAAAGTACATTTATACGCGTTATTTTAACAGGTCCATCAGCAAATCATGCTCAAAGAAACTCCAATAATCCAAGTCCAGTTCGTAAGCCACATTTGCCGCAAACATTTGAATTAGTGGGTAGAAATAGATCTGGTGAGGTATTGAAGTATAGTTTTATATTGAAGCAGTGGTTTGTCCATCGTGGTGATAAAATGGGTAACCAATCTGAGCAAACCGCATGGTGTAATGCGATAGGTTATCGTATGCCAAGAGTAAAAGATCTGACCAATGCGAAGTGCGGTGTAGGTGACTCCCGATACGACAATTTTCCTTGTAGAAATGGAATAGACGGCGCTTCACCACAGTCACGCCGTAATGATGTACTACGCAGTATAGGAGCAGGATTCGTAACGGAATGGGGAACCTTGACTATGTACAATAGTGCAGGCTTTACCAGGCGTGGTAACTATTGGACTAGCGATAGCGATTTCTTCGTAGAATCGGGCAGTGGCCAGGTTAATAACCTAAACTCAAATTGGGTTTCTAGCTCTAATGGTGGTATTTGCGTTTATCCTTAATACTAATTTCTTATTTTTTATATAAAAGAGATATTAAGCTTGGAATTAATCAAAAGTAAAGCAGTTAAAGAATAACGCTCAGCTTAAGTGAATCTAAGCTATGAAGCAAGCGTTAAGCGCTTTTACACAGCAAGTAAAAGCGCTTTCAGTGAAATAATAAAATAACAAAAAACGCAGTAATTTTATCATTTTACAAAAAACTAGATTACATCATGAAGTGCAACTCGTCTTAGCTCCTTAGAATAAAAGGAGGCAGGGCTTTTATTCGAAGGCCGTTTTCTTGGGCGTGAGTTCAATAAATATTGCATTTTCTTTATCTGTTCGTCGTCAACGAATGAAATAGTCGCTGACGTTTGTTTAAACATGCGGCAATCTGCTCTGGCTGTAATAATGTATTAGGTATTTTTCAATTTGATGTCATACCGAGCCTCTATGGGCCTATCATTACCGCTGTTTTTTCGCCTTTTCCGAGCAAGTGTCACCGCCTCATGCGCTTGATAGGCTTGTTTACGTTTGAATTTCTTTTTATCTCACGACTTATTGTCGAAGGATATTTAGAAACATAACACCATATTTTAATTAAAAATTTAACTATCAATAAAACTGAACCGTTTTTATTTTTACATTTCTTTATAAAAAAAGTCCGCCAAAAAACTAGCCAACCATTTTTTTAATGGTTATACTTTTATCGCTATAGGAAAACAAGCTTATT
>NZ_JAGGHR010000071.1:0-1227 GCF_024104075.1 Gilliamella sp.
ACTTCATTCAACATTAAATTACCAGTCGCCGATTGAATACAAAAGAAATCGATGACCTTATCTTTTTGGTACTAAAATGTGTTGCCATTCCAATGTATCACTGACTGAAGCGGGAGAACAACTATACCGAAAGATCTCCCCTTTATTTGACTCGATTAATCAAGAGGTGAACGCATTAAACAATTTTATTAATATACCTTCAGGAACGATCAGGATAAACGCGCCAAGTATCGCTGTAGAACACATTATCTATCCAAAATTACGTGATTTTTTACCCCGTTATCCGCTGATTAAGGTCGAAATTCAAGCCGATAATAGTTGGGCTGACATTGTTAAACAAGGTTTTGATATGGGATGTCGTTTAGGAAGTGATATAGCCAAAGAGATGATTGCTGTAAAAATATCATCGCCCTTAAAAATGGCCTTAGTCGCTAGCCCTGAATATTTAATCGGAAAAGTGATACCGAAACAAATTAAAGAGTTAGATGAACATCACTTAATTGGTATGAGAATATCCTCACAGCACGGCACTGAATTGCCGTGGGAATTTTTACAAGCAGGTAAAATGGTTAAATACCATCCGCATTCGCAATTTATAATTAATAATCATTTGCATAAGCAAGCAGCTTTAGATGGTTTAGGCATCACTTGGACGGCTCAAACCGATGTTGAAAAGGAATTAGCATCGGGGTCATTAGTTGAGTTGTTAACCGAGTTTGCTATCACTTATGACTCTTTTTACCTTTACTATCCAAGTCGCAAAGGACATTCAAATGTTTTTAAATTGATTATAGATTTGTTAAAGTATGAGTGATAAGCTTGGATAGTTAATATAATTCATATAGTTAAAGTCATTGTTAGAGCGTGTATTTCTAATCACAGAGTTTATTCTTTAAGTTTAATCTACACGTAAAAAGCTTTATGTGTTCAATAGTGTATTTTTTAGTTACTCTAAAAAGTACACTATTGATAATAAATGATAGACTAGTATTTAATAGCAAAAAAGGGGCGTTTTGTGCCACCTTTTATAATATTTTTATATATAATTTATAGCTGATTTCTATCAATTCCTCAACGTATAATAGGTAACAAATTAATGTTTGTTAAGTACTTCTAAAAAAGGCATGACACTGCTGTTTGGCATAAAAACTCGATCATTGTTTTTTTCTTTGTCAAGGATAGCTGGATCAATCTCATAACCTAACAGATTAGATAAAATATATTTAT
>NZ_JAGGHR010000072.1:0-1037 GCF_024104075.1 Gilliamella sp.
ACCTCTGCCTTACCACTTGGCTACACCGCCATTGAATATTTATTTAATAGATTGGGATAGCTGGATTCGAACCAGCGCATAATAGAGTCAAAGTCTAGTGCCTTACCGCTTGGCTATATCCCAATGCTAGGGCGGAATATGGGATTCGAACCCATGTATGCCGGATCCACAAACCGGTGTGTTAACCCCTTCACCAATTCCGCCATGAGGTAAACAGGGATAGTAGGAATTGAACCCACACTAGCGGTTTTGGAGACCGATGTACTACCTTTATACTATATCCCTATTATGGAGGAGGGTGGATTCGAACCGCCGAACTCAGAGAGAGCGGTTTTACAGACCGCCGCGTTTAGCCACTTCGCTACTCCTCCAGGCTGATGGCGCGGGACGGAATCGAACCGCCGACACAAGGAGCTTCAATCCTTTGCTCTACCAACTGAGCTACCGAGCCATCCTACGGTCCATATCAGATTTGAACTGATGATCTTCTCCGTGACAGGGAGACGAGATAAACCACTGCTCCAATGGACCATATTGCGGGAGGTGGATTTGAACCACCGACCTTCGGGTTATGAGCCCGACGAGCTACCATACTGCTCCATCCCGCGATGTTATAAAGGAGGATGTGGGATTTGAACCCACGCACGGCAAGACCGTCTAACGGTTTTCAAAACCGTCCCCTTAAGCCACTTGGGTAATCCTCCAAATGTAAAAATACCAATAAACGTTGGTAATGACCCGTACGGGATTTGAACCCATGTTACCGCCGTGAAAGGGCGATGTCTTAACCACTTGACCAACGGGTCATGTTCTGAATCAAAGCACATTCAATAGTATACTAGATAAGCGCCAAAATGCAAGAAGAAATTGCCAAAAAATTACAACTTTTTGAAAAAAGCGCTTTTATCCTTGAAAAAGCAAAAAACTCAATGCCAATTTTGACATTGAGTTTATTTATTATTCTTCACTTTGTTGCTGCTGCAACAGAACTTGATCGTACTTTTTAATAAAAGGCCAATAAACAATTGCGGATAAAG
>NZ_JAGGHR010000073.1:0-935 GCF_024104075.1 Gilliamella sp.
TAGGCTACTTGCCTCCCGTTGAATTTAAAAAACACTTACCCCTTAATTTTTTTGTTTGAAAATGTGTTGCCATTCCATGATTTACCCGATTATATTTTTGATTTAATTGATTTTAAAGGAGAAGTAACAGAATTACGAAGATTGATCGGTTTGTTTCCTTCTTGGGAGTGCACAAAAGCGCAAGATAGAGCTGTTTATGGCCTAGCGGTAAAAAGAGGGGAAAAATTGTCTCAAGATGATGTATCTTTTAATGAAGAACAAGCATTAGAAGCCTTAAAAAAACACCCAGAAATCGAAAAATTGTTCAGAGAAACATTCCCATTTATCGATCTTTAAGCATTTTATCCATCAACTTATATCGCTACTATAAGAAGAATGGTTAGGATGTTCGCTAGGATGATAAGCAGAAAAGAGTTATCTACTTTTCTGCTTTTTTTATGCAAACTTAAAAATACAGTATTATGGCATTACAGGCAACCGCCTGACCTTTTTTAGTGACAAACACTTTGACTATAACCGCTTTGGTAACCTTATTGTCGAAAAACGCGGAAAATAGAATGCAATTGGTTCCATCTGGTATGTCCACACTTTTTAGTACCAAAAAGTGTGGACATACCACATTTTGGTGTAACAGATTAATTATTAACAACCGCAATCGTTATTACTAGCTTGCTTTTTCTTGGCCTGTTGTTTGGCTACAATGGCATTAACCTTTTTTGTTACAACATTTAAGTGATCTTTAGCATCGGAATAGTTTTGTTCAGCGGCCTTAGCAAACCATTGTTTAGCTTTAAAATAGTTCTTTTTAACCCCTGTACCATTGTAATAGAGTGTTGCTAATGTATATTGAGCAACGGCATCTCCTTTTTTAGCTGCTTTTGTATCCCACTCAATTCCCTTAGAATAGTTTTGTTTTGTTCCTTGTCCATTATAAT
>NZ_JAGGHR010000074.1:0-730 GCF_024104075.1 Gilliamella sp.
AATTTTCTACTTTTTTGCTGTACTATATTAGGGGATAGTTACAAAGTTAAATAATGCTTGTTTAATTTAGGTGTTGAAAAGATGAGCTATATAATTTAAATAGAAGAAAATACATATAATATGCTTGATTATCTCCATGATATATCCATGGATTTCTCACTATTTAATGAAGGGATTAGCCTTAAAGGTCTTGATTGTACTTTAAAATATAAAGCTAAGAATAAATCCTGTTTTAATAAATTAAAAAAGTGTCACATGCTATCTACTACTGGACCTGAGTTAGTTAGCCTGAAGCTCAGGGCTATTCTTGAAAGTGTAGTGCCAACAGAAGTTGAATTTTTTAATGCCGAAATAATATATGGAAATGAAATTTTTGATGGTTTTAGTGTGATAAATCCCATAATAAAGATAGATTGTTGTGATATGAACAAAAGCGAATATCAGTTGACTAATTTCGATCCAAATAATCCTGCTTATATGTTTTTATATACAGTAATATTAGACGATATACCTGATGGTTATAATATTGTTAGATGCAAAGAACAACCAAATTTAATTGTGATCAATAATAAAGTAAAATCGGCTATTTTAAGTGCTGGCTTACAGGGAATTAAATTCTGTAAGGAAATTAATTTGACATATAAAGATCGGACTGTAACTATCCCCTAAAATAGTACAGCAAAAAAGTAGAAAATTCTCTATGATAAAAGAAAAGGGGATTTAATTATGA
>NZ_JAGGHR010000075.1:0-717 GCF_024104075.1 Gilliamella sp.
TGTTATTATTGTCTTCTTTATGGAATGTACAGGCGAATGGCAAAAAGGTTCGAACGGGTAATCGTAGTGATGCAATAATAATACCGTCGGCAGTTATCCATTATGCAAGGCCGAATCTATATTTTAGCGAAGGTAGATACGCAGGTCCTGCTGACATATGGAATCCTAAGAAGGGCTTCTTAGTTCAATCAATCGATCCTGAATCATACAACCTCAATTTTCCAACTACAGGAGCGAATTTTTTATTTTTTGATTTAGTCATATCGGGAGATTTCGCTGAATTGACATGGGAACCAGTTACGCATGAGGGAATTACCGCAAGAATGAAACTTATGCCAGGTATTCACCGTTGGGTTCATGATTCTAGTTTTGTAATTCGTGTTATGCTAACAGGTCCAGATGCAAGAAATCAATGGGACAATCCTCATCCTAATCCAATTGCTAAGCCAAAGTTACCGCAGACGTTTGAGTTAGTGGGTAGAGATAGATATGGCATTGAGGTAGTAAAATATGGATTTGTGTTGAAGCAGTGGTTCGTCGTGCGGGATGCTCATCTTCCTTTTCGAACGAGAACCTATAGTGACCATTTAGCATGGTGTAATAATATAGGCTACCAGATGCCAAGGGTCAGGGATTTAACCAATGCGGTTACAAAATTTGGTCCATCAGTAGGCGCTAATCCATCTTCACCAGGTAATCATTACATGCGTCATATTG
>NZ_JAGGHR010000076.1:0-698 GCF_024104075.1 Gilliamella sp.
AACTTTAATGGTGGTGGATATCGTATGACCAAAGTGCTTGACTTTACCAATGCAAGACGAAGTGGCAATTGGCAAAACGGTATCGCTGACTTGTTCTATAAAAGAAAAATTAGTTATAAAATGAATGGTTATTGGATGGGGGGATTATTTAGCGAATGGGGACGTGTGACTCAAATCTACTATAAAGATAGTGATTGGGAATTTTTTCAAGTTGGCGATCCTGCTTGGGGGGAGCTAAGAGGGTATTATTGGACATCAGATCTTATTGACTTTTATACTCGCGTTGTAGAGACAAATACAGGTGTTGTTGGCGGTAGATATCTTTCAGATCAAGACTATAGAGGAGCTTGCGTTACACCATAATTTTCTCTTCAATAATGACTATTTAAATAAAAATACTTGGTATTTTGTTTAAATAGTCGATTAAACTTTTTAGCTATAAAATATTTAGATTAATTTAACCATAAAGTTTATGCCCATTCATGATGAATAATTCTTACAATTTACATTTCTTTACAAAAAAGTCCGCCAAAAAACTAGCCAACTATTTCTTAAACGGCTATACTTTAATCGCTTTAGAAAGATAAGCTTATTAAATAAGCGAGTAGTTATAAAAAATCTAAATAAAACAAAATATTACTTGACAGGTGGAACAAAATGCAGTACCATTTTAGGCACAAGGCACAAGGCACAAGCAC
>NZ_JAGGHR010000077.1:0-579 GCF_024104075.1 Gilliamella sp.
CTCTGATTTCGCCAAATTTCCCATTGTGCATTGATACGATTTTGTTCGTACTGATGATTAGCCGCTTCACGCAATGCTATTGCGTTTTCTTCTGTAATCCATTTTTGATTTTCGAATTCTTGAATCAAAGCGAGTTTTCTAGCATTTTCATTAGCCAAAGCTTGGACTGGGTCAACTTGCGCTACAGCGTCGTCAATTTTAGATACAACAGCTTCAGACTTAATTTTGGTCATATTTATCTGATGTTGGCGTTCAAGTTGCTCAAGCTTAGCGTTGTATTCTTCCTGAGTTTTTATTTCACCAAGTTTTTGTAATTTATCCAAGGAATCCTTAGACTTTTTATAAGCATCATTTTCAGCTTCAATTGGGCTTTTTAATGAACCAAGTTCCTTATAAGCTTGTGATGCTTCGATTAGCTTTCTAAGCTCTTCTGTTTGTTTTGCTGTAACTTTACTGCCCATTTTTTGAGTGATAGCAAGTAATTCAGCTTCAACAGTCATGCCTTTTGCTTCAAGTTTAGCAACTTCCAATTTATCACTAAGCTCTTTGACTTCTTCGGCGTATGATTTTGTTGTGCCT
>NZ_JAGGHR010000078.1:0-536 GCF_024104075.1 Gilliamella sp.
CAACTCATAGGTAGTTTAGTCATAATATCCATTAGCTTTAGTTCATCGTCATAATCTAAATAGGTTGGTTTATTTTTCAAAAAATTGTATAGTATATTCTCGTTCATAAATTAATATCCTGATCCATCTAATAAAATCTGAGCCCCATTATTGTCACTACGAAAAGGTTCCCATATTACATCAGTTCTATGATTCTGCTTATTTAAGGTTTGGTAATACAAGCCATTAGACCATTTGCTAAGTTAGATGTTAGCCATTTGGCTTCCGCGGAAAAATCCGTGCCATGTCCATATATTTGATATCCATCACCCTTATACTTAAATCTAGCTCTTGAGAAACGATTAGGCTCAGCCCTTCAATTGTTTGCTATTTCTCTTTATTTGGCACATATATCGATATTTTATTAGATTTCCCCTCCTTTATAAACATAAATAGGTTGCATTGTTCCTCTTTCGCCATTTTGGTATGTCCACACTTTTTAGTACCAAAAAGATAAGGTCATCGATTTCTTTTGTATTCAATCGGCGACTGGTAAT
>NZ_JAGGHR010000079.1:0-528 GCF_024104075.1 Gilliamella sp.
TATTTGAACTAGAGGGTAAAGATAGTAATGAAAATGTGGTAGTAAGATATGGATTTGTTCTGCAAAAGTGGTTTGTGAATCGTGGAGAGAGCGATAATACTTATTTTACTCAAACATCTTGGTGTAATAGTGTAGGTTATCGTGTTCCACAGGTAAAGGATCTGACTAATGCAGTCTGTGCTGGTCTTTTGGGTGAAAATTGTAAAGGAGCTATTGGTGCCAAGCCATCTTCAAAAAATAATTTGTACGAGCGCCAAATAGGTGCTGGTTTTTTTGCGGAATGGGGCACGATGTATAATTATTATCAGCATTCCCTCGGTGATGAACTGCCTCATTTCTATTACTGTATAACAAGCGATATTAATGAAAGTGATGGGCCATTCCACGGTATGCCATTCCTCGTAAACGATGCTGGCAATGGTGATGGTATGATATTCCATCATGATAATCTAAATTCGAATTATTATAATGCGATTTGTGTCACTCCTTAGCATTTATTATTTGGTATTTAATCCTTAGGGCGCAAGG
>NZ_JAGGHR010000007.1:0-84735 GCF_024104075.1 Gilliamella sp.
TCACTGGCATTTATGTTAATGTGGCTGCCAATGTATTGTTGAGTAATTTATGTACAGCAAAGATCAACAGCCCCTAAACATGTTAAAGATCTTGGTATGGAGTTTGGTATTTGGGTTGAACCAGAAATGATTAATAAAAACTCAGATCTTTATCGTGCCCATCCAGATTGGTTACTTGAACTACCAGGTTATCAACAACCAGAAGGTCGTCATCAGTATTTACTTGATTTACAAAATCCAGCTGTTTTTGAATATCTACTTGAAAGACTAACTTGGTTACTCAGTAGTTATGACGTTGATTATATAAAATGGGATATGAATCGTGAAATTGTTCAACCTGGTCATGAAGGTAATCCTGCTATTGTTGGTCAAACTAAAGCGCTTTACCGATTACTTGATATTTTGCAAGAAAAATTCCCTACCGTTGAAATAGAATCTTGTTCATCAGGTGGAGGGCGAATTGATTATGAGATTTTAAAGCGTACACAACGTTTTTGGACTTCAGATTCTAACGATGCATTAGATAGACAAATAATTCAACGCGGAATGAGTTATTTCTTCCCTCCTGAAGTGATGGGTGCTCATATTGGCGGTGAATTATGTCATACTACATTCCGTGAGCTACATATGAATTTACGCGGTCTAACTGCTTTATTTGGTCATATGGGAGTTGAACTCGATCCAGTAAAAGTATCTGAGCAAGAACAAAAAGGTTTCGCTTATTATATTAATTTACATAAACAGCTGCGTCCTATGTTACATAGCGGTAATTCTGTAAGATTGGATGTTGATGATAACCCTGCTATGCAAAGTTATGGTGTTGTTAGCCAAGACCAAAAAGAAGCTGTGTTTATTATTGCTCAACTAACATTACCAACCTACGCGTTAAGCGGTAATTTACGATTGACAGGTTTGTTGGCCGATAAACAATACCAAATTGAAGTGCTAGATATGCCTGATAATATCGAGCCTAAAATAAATGGTCATGTTATGAAAGCATTACCTCAATGGATGAAGGACACAACAACGTTATCTGGTGATTGGTTAATGAATGTCGGTTTACCTTTACCAGTACTTGATCCAGCAACAGCTATATTAATAAAAGTAACTACTAAATAATGTTATTAATACTTTTAAATTAATTAGTTAGCCACTATCAGGGGATTTGCTAATCGATGTCCCCTTAATATTTAATTTTTAATGAACAATTCTAGTTTTTAATTCGCCAATGATTTCATTGGCAAAGTTTTTATTTTACCTTATTATGATAAGTTAATTCAGTCATATATCAAGAGTATTGCTAAATGAATTAACTTCAAGACAGTAAAAAAGATAACCCTTTCACTTTCAGTACTTTTTGTCTTATATTATTGTTAATCTACAGAACTCTATATTGATAAGCATTAAATATTATAATTATCGATATTTTATGGATAGTAATTAAAAGGTTTTTTATGGCGACAATAAAAGATGTTGCGCGTTTAGCTAAAGTTTCAGTTGCAACTGTATCTCGCGTAATTAATAACGCAAATAACGTTCGAGATAATACAAGAGATACAGTAAAAGAAGCTATGCAAAAATTAAACTACTATCCTGATGCTAATGCACGCGCTTTGTCACAACAAAATTCGAATACTATTGGTATTGTTGTAGCTGATGTATCGGATCCATTTTTTGGTGCCATGGTTAGTACCGTTGAAAAAGTTGCCTCACGAACAGGTCATTTTTTGTTGATCGGTAATGGCTATCATAATGAGCAACAAGAATATAATGCAATTACTCAATTAATTGAACATCGCTGTTCGTCGTTAGTTGTACATGCCAAAATGCTCTCTGATAGCGATCTAGAAAAATTGATGCAACAAGTACCCGGTATGGTTCTAATTAATCGTATCGTAAAAGGATTTGAAAAACGCTGTATTGCTCTTGATGACCGTTACGGCTCTTATCTTGCAGTCAAACATTTAATTCAACATGGGCATACTAGAATTGGTTATTTATGTTCAAATCATAATATTTCTGACTCATCTGATCGTTTACAAGGCTATAAAGACGCATTGTTAGAACATGGTATTGATGTTAATGAGAATCTGATTGCAATTGGTTTACCAAATGAAATAGGTGGCGAACAAGCAATGATGTCATTACTTGAACGTAACTGTCATATCTCTGCAATTGCTTGTTATAACGATTCAATGGCCGCCGGTGCAATGTCTGTGCTTTACGATAATGATATTAAAATTCCAAACGATATTTCGATCATTGGTTTTGATGATCTTATTTTATCACGTTATTTACATCCAAAATTAAC
This sequence comes from Gilliamella sp., assembly GCF_024104075.1. Lineage (NCBI taxonomy): Bacteria > Pseudomonadati > Pseudomonadota > Gammaproteobacteria > Orbales > Orbaceae > Gilliamella > Gilliamella sp. The sequence continues at coordinate 2,312 of NZ_JAGGHR010000007.1, forward strand.
TACCATTCGTTATCCTTTACAGACAATGGCTGAACAAGCTGCTGAATTAGCACTAAAACTTGCAAAAGGAGAAAGTATTCCAACAAATTTGATTAACGTCTATATACCAACCTTAACTAAACGTTATTCAGTAGCTTTTATCAATAGTTAAAAATAAAGTAGCTATACATCAAAAAAGTATCCATTTTTCATCTGAACCATATATTTTACATCTATAATATAGTTCAGATGATAAGTCTTATTTTATATCACTTAAAACCAAACTTCTGTTTGTACACCAAAACTAATTTGATGATCTTTACCATTAAAATCAAATTTACTAATATCATTTTGTAGTGCTTCTATATAAGAAACATAAAAACGAATATCAGGTCGTGAAGATAAAATACTTTTTCCGACTTTAAATGAATGGTAAAGTGTTGTTTTATATCCTTCTTCGACATAAGTTTTACTTTTAACTTTGTCTTTCTGACGAAAGTAACCTAGTTCAACACCGCTTTGATTATAAGTATCCCAGATATAAGCTGGTCTTATTGCTGATTTAAAACTTGTAAAATCGGTATGTGGAAGATTAAGATCATAAGAATAAACATCATTTCCTGAAGTTAAAGCCAAAGCATGGGCAACAATGATATTATCGCTTAAATAAGCTTCACCTTCCGATACAAAACGATAAGCTTTACCACCAGTATGTGTACCTATATAGTCATTATCCGAATTACTGGCAAACTCTGGGTTATTAGTATTAATGTTAGCCAGCTGTGATGCAACAGAATTGGTTGCTGTCTGTAATGTAAACTGATTAAATCCGCCAAAAAATTCATTTTGACGCAAAACAAAGCTACCAAGCCAAGCATTTTTAACAGATATACTATTTTGAATTTTAGATTTATTTGGTGCTGAATAACGAACATTCAAACCAAGCGTTGCATTTTGCCATAATGGGATATCACGATAGCGAATTTCTAGTTCGTTTAAATCAACTTCTTCCTTTTTATATTGTTCAATTTTATTTACTTTACTATCATCAGTACTAATTATTTCTTTTTTATTTTTCACATTTACATCTGCTCTAACTAATGATAAATCAAGAGCACCAACACCGACTTTAAGATTTTCAATACCAATACCTCCACCTGCTGGCGTTTTTTGTGTTTTCCAATCAAGCATTTGTATTTCATTATAAGGCAAAGAATGTTTACCCACCCATAATTTCGCATCAGGAAAACGTGGCACAAATCCTTTTGTTTCTAAATATATATCTGAAAATTGCATAATATTGTCATCTTGCGTATTAAATAAACCCGCAGCTTTATTTGTTGCCACGTTTCCATCAATCATAACAATTGCATCAACTCGCCTTCCATCTTGATCATAGACTTTTTGCTTAAAGATAAGATCATACCAACCACCATATTCATTACCAAATCGACCTAATGCACCTTCAGCATAATTTTTAGGTTTACCATTGCTTGAAGTTGACCAACCACCACGGAAGTAACCATTATAAGAAAATCCTATTTCTTCTTTAATATAATCTTTAAATTCAGCTAAAGTAAATGAAGTCTTTTCTGGATGATTGCTGTCTTGCATAGTATCGGTTTTTGGTGTACTAACTAGTAAAATTTGATTATTATTTGCTTGTACAGGATTAACTGGAGGCTGTTGCTTTGTAATTGCTACATTTTGACTATTTTTAAGCGCTTTTTTCTGATTATTTATAATAATTTGTTGTTTTTGAAGATTATTATTTAATTTAGCAAGTTGCTTATTAGAATCAATCACTTGCTTTTTCAAATCATTAGACTCTTGACTAAGAACTAATAACTTTTGCTCTAATAACGCAATTCTTGCTTCTAGCTCATCTTGAGTTGCTGCCATCGCATTGGGTAAATAACACAAACCTAGCATAGTCATTAAAACAACTCGTTTTGGTTTGATTTTATATACTATTTTTTTTGAAAATTTCATTTCTCCCCTCCCCTAAACTTATTATTAAAAAATATTTAAAAATCTTTTAAATTTGAGACAAAAAAAAACCTAAAAAATAGTCATAACTATTCTTTAGGTTTTGCCCGCTATAAATCGGTAACAATCCAATACCTTTTATTAGGTAGTTTAAATATAACCAATAAGAGCGACTATTCAAAAACTAAACACTAATATTGTGATAGATATCACATTAAAAATTATCATTTTATATACAGTATTAATCGGTTTATGTTATCAAATGAAACAGATTCCTAAAAAAGTAAAATGGCTTGGCTTAGGACCTCATGAAAATTATCCTGATCGAAAAACATCAGCTATTTTTGGTGATTGGTCGTTACCTTTTGCAGAACTTTATACACCTTATATTTATCCATGTGAAAATGGATTGCGTTGCGAGGTTAAAAGATTGCAACTTAATGAGATGATCATAACTGGACATCAGTTTAAATTTAACGTTAATCAATATGGGACAGAGCAATTAATAGAAAAAACTCATCGTCATTTATTGGAACCTAGGTCATGCGCTTATATAAGTATTGATGCTTATCATATGGGAATTGGTGGAGATGATTCTTGGACACCAAATGTACATCATAAATTTTTACTGACAGATAAACACTATAGCTATCAGCTTATGTTTAAATGTTAAATAAGCCATCTAAAAATAAGGCACCGTTTTGGGTGCCTTATTTTTATTCAATTGTATTTTTCGATATGGTTATTTCTTAATAATTGTTATATTCCATTTAACATTTCACCATCAAACAGCTTATCAAGTTCTTCGATAAATTCTTGCTGAGGTAGGTGATAAAAGATGCCTTGCTCGGGCATTCCTCGTAAAAAGAGATAGTATACCCCTCCAAAATGCGTTTGGTATTGGTAATTAGACAAACGTCCTTTTAAAAAACGATGCAATGCTAAACAGTAAAGTTGATATTGTAGGTCATAGCGATGATCGCACATCACTTTTTCAAGTGCTTCTTGGCTATAAGCATCAACACATTCACCTAACCAATTAGATTTATAATCAACCACATAATATTTCCCTTCAAATTTGAAGACTAAATCGATAAAGCCTCTTAGCATACCTTGTACCGACTCAAAATCTAATTCGGGACATAATCTTGATAAATGATCATATTGTTTACACAAACTATCTAATTGCTGACTAGTGACTGTTTTGCGTATAGGGAGATAGAATTGCAATTCGTTAATATGTTGCCCCATTAACGCTTGCGATAATATTAAATTTGGATCATGCAGTTTTGTAGTCAATATCTGTTGCATCCAATTTGTTACTACGCTATTCCACTCTGTTTCTAAATTGAGCTTTTTTACCATCTGATTACATAATTCAACAAGATTATCTGATGTGATATCTTCCATAATGCTGTGCATTAATGTACCGACATATGCTCCTTTAGGAAAATGGTGGATATCATATAGTGTGTCGTTTGATTGTACTCTATCGGATTCGTATGGGGATTCGTCCCAGTCATTAATAAGATCAGGCTTATAAGCCAATACATTATGATTATGCCTTTGTAATTCAGTATAACTTGTAACCCGCCAACTGTTTGAAATATTACGCGAAAATACGTTAGCCGATAATGATTGGTCTGGCAAAATTGCCGGAATATACTGTTCGCTCTCTATTGGTAATTGGACATCAATTAAATTAGCTATATTGGCAATTGATCTTAATTCACTTTTTAATAAATGATTAATAGCCGATTGGCTTTTTTTCAATGAAGCAAGTCCAATACTACAATGATAAACCGAGCGAGTCATTGCAACATATAATAGCCGCAAATCTTCAGCAAGTCGCTCTTTTTCTATCTGCTCTTTAATCTCATCAGACAGTAACCATGCATAAGTTGGCTGATACTCATTATCTTTATCATGATAAAATTGGCTATCGGATGCACGATATATTGAAATAAATGGTAACCAAACAATTGGAAACTCTAATCCCTTTGATTTATGAATAGTAATAATCTTGACAAGGTTTTCATCACTTTCAAGGCGTTGCTGATGATTTTCTAAATTTGGATCTGGGTTAACAATTTGTTTTGTCAACCACCGAATTAAGGCGTGTGGACCATCTAACTCATTTGATGTTTCTTGAAGTAATTCACCTAAATGCATTAAGTTAGTTAATGTTCGTTCGCCATCTTGGCGAGCTAAGATGTTTTCAGCTAGATGCCGTTTTTTCATCATTCGGCGTAACATAACCAATACACCATAATATTGCCAAATTGCTTGATATTGTTTGAATTCTTCGACCAAACTTTCCCATTTATCTTGATCGTCAGTGATTTGTTCAAGGTCTGTCATGGTTTGACCTAATAGCGATGTCATTAATGCTAGCTTGAGCATTGTTTCGTTTTCTGGCATTAAAACAGCTTGCAATAGGCTCAATACATCTTTTGCTTCATTTGAAGAAAACACACTACTATTGTTTGACAAGTAGACACTCTTAACACCGCAATGAGTCAATTTTTGTTGGATAACTTTTGCCTCACGTCCATTACGCACTAAGATTGCAATGTCAGCTGTAGTCACTGGACGTTGTTCGTTTTCGCTATCAATTAACATTGACGAATTAGACAGTAAAGTCACTATTTGGGTAGCACAACAACTAGCCATGTGTTCTTGATAATCTGAATTGGTTGCAATATCATCAGGCAGTAAGTAAGCAGCTAATGCCGATACTTCTTGGTTGTTAACTTGCAAAGACTTTTGCTGATTCCGTTTTGCCGCTTCCATGGGTAAAAAAGGAATATCATTAAATATAAATGGATTATCGCAATTAGAAAATAATTGGTTAACAGCTTTGACCATCGAAGCAGATGAACGATGGTTTACATCCATGGTAAAAGAATTTTCCCCTGTCGATTGTTTAGCTTTTAAGTAAGTGAATATATCTGCACCTCGAAAGCTGTAAATTGCTTGTTTTGGATCACCAATAAATAATAGACCTCGATCTAACTTGTTCCTGTCATAAATACGATCAAAAATTTGATACTGAGCAGGATCGGTATCCTGGAACTCATCAATTAAAGCAACACAATATTTTGAGGCTATACTTTGCGCCAATCGATCACCTGCTTTTGCTTTTAATGCACGATTTAGTTGCCAAATAAGATCGTCAAAGCTCATCTCGCCATTTTTGAGTTTCTCGTTATAGATCCCTTTCTGAATTACACTGACAATATCCATTAAGATTTGGCTTCGTAGATCAAAAGGTTGTTTATATAGATCGTCAATTTGTTCAAAAAACGAATGACATGGAACACTTTTTCCTTCTTTCGTCTTTTCGATTAAAACTGATTGCTTAAATTTTTCAAGTTCGTTGGGTAATTCAAATGTTCGAGTTTTGCTGTTAGCCCATGCCGATACTTTAATTACCCAATTGGGTAGATTTCGACTACTATATGATTGTTTGCTGACACCTGATTGTATAATGATTTCAACTAATTTTTCAGACAAAGCTAACCAAGATTTTTTAATATTTTCAATTTTTTCATAACTTTGTTGGTGAAACAACTTTATTGTTGTACTTATATCTAGGTTTACCTTGCCAGCATTGTTGAAATCTAACCCTAAATAAGGGGTGATGTCTTTTAGCAATGCCGTTGGATCTTGCCATGTAGCAAGCACTAAATAAGCAAGTGGTTTATCAAGCGGTGTAAAATAGTGACGCCAAAAATCTTGAGTTACTCTTAATTTTAACTCATATTCATCAGAGATTAGCTTTTGCTCAAATAAAACACCCGATTCAAATGCATGGCTAGTTAGTATTCGTTGGCAAAAACTATGTATAGTATAAATAGCCGCATCATCCATTGACTGTTGAGCAATAGTAAGTTGCTGTACTGCAAATTTTCTATCATCAATTAATTCAATGAGTTGTTGATAAATAGGATCTTTATGATGTCCTTGTAATAGCCCTATTCGCAGTTCTTGAATATTTTGCCTTATCCGCGATCGAAGTTCTTGAGTTGCCGCTTTGGTAAAAGTCACAACCAGAATTTCGTTAACATTTAAAGGCCTTGGGTAACTATTTTGACCAATGCCCAATAACAATCTTAAGTAAATAAAGGCAAGAGAATAAGTTTTACCCGTTCCAGCCGATGCTTCAATTAAAGTTCGACCAGTTAGAGGTAAATCAAAAAGATTAAGTTTTTTTACTCCGCTTGATGAAACCATTCAAGATTTCCTGCAGAGTTTGGTAATAAACTAATACAAGCAATTGCGGCAGTAGAAAACATAGGAGGAGCAACTTGCGGACATAGTTCATTAACTAAATATCCCACCAATGGCAAATGAGATACAATAATCACATTTTCAACCCCATCATTTAACAATATTGCTAATATGTCAGCAATATGAGATGGGCTACCACCAGGCACTAAAAATTGATTAGTTTCAACTTTTGCAACACTAACGTGTGATGATAATTCTGTTAGTGTTTGTTGAGCTCGCAAATAAGGGCTAACCAAACCAATTTCAAATTGAAAATTTTGCTGTTCAAGCCATTTACCAGCTTGATTTGACTGATTAATGCCATAATTTGTTAATGTTCTACTGGAATCCGATGAAGCAGAAAACCCTGCTTCACCATGTCTCATAATACAAACTTTCATCAATATTCAATTAACGTAATTTTAATTGGAAAATCATGCATTCTGCACCACAACAAAAGGTGAATTTTGTTGATAGTTTAAAGCCATTACTTATTTTATCAATATTGCTATTAATTTCACACGGCTCTGTTGCGACATCATTTGCAGCTTGAGTTAAAGATGCTAACTTAGCTTGAGCTTCTGATTCTGTCGCAAAGATGTGTTCATACTCAGCGCTACAGTCTTCGTTATCAATTATTGTACCAACATCCACACAACAACATGCTGGAGTTTCGTTTGCTTTGCATTTGTTTAAAGAATCTGCCATGCTTACCTCTAATTAACTGTTAATATTTTTAATAGTATACTCTCAATCATAACTTAGGGCAAAGCGCTAACTCTGTTTTGTTTTTTATCTGAATATAATGCAGTATTATGTGGCTACTAAACTATGTTGTTAGTTGAGATAAAAAGAATTAAAGATACCTCTGCCAAATGGCAGAGGTCAATACATTAGAATTTAGGTGCTGTTGGGCGACCACGCTTTTTTGCAAACGGTTTATCAGATGTATCTGATTTACTGTTTTTACGAGCTCGTTTAGTATCAGACGTTGCTCCACTGATTAAGTTCATTTTCATTGGTTGATTAAGTACTCTTACTTTTTCAAAATGTTTTAGTATGTCTTTTGGCATACCTTTTGGTAATTCAACTGTCGAATAAGTGTCATGAAGCTTGATATTACCAATGTAACGACTGCTAATATCAGCTTCGTTAGCAATTGCCCCCACAATATGACGAACTTCAATACCGTTCTCTTTACCAACTTCAATACGATACATATCCATATCACCAACATCGCGTCGTTCTCGACGTTTTGGGGATTCACGATTATCACCACGTAAACGGCGTTCACCGCCACGATTATCCCGATCTCGCATTTCACGCGATGGTTTAAACACTGGGTCTGGTGGTAAAATTAAAGGGCGTTCCCCTTGTGCTAATTTTAATAAAGCGGTTGCAATCGTTTCAAGATCGGCTCCACTATCCGCTTGTATTTTTGCTAATAACTTTTGGTACTCATCTAAATCACTACTCTCAAGTTGTTTCTGAACTTGCGCAGTAAATTTAGCTAAACGGCGCTGTTCAAGTAGCTCTTTTGATGGCAACCCAACTTCTGGAATTGTTTTTTTGATAGTTTGCTCGATATTCTTAAGTAAACGACGTTCACGGCTATCAACAAATAAAATAGCACGGCCAGCACGACCAGCGCGACCTGTTCGTCCAATACGATGAACATAAGATTCAGAATCTAGCGTTATATCATAATTGATAACTAAGCTAATACGCTCAACATCTAAACCACGAGCAGCAACATCGGTTGCAATTAATATATCTAAACGACCATTACGTAAACGATCTAATGTTTGTTCACGCAATTGTTGTGTCATATCACCATTTAATGCAGCACAACTATAACCGTGCTTTTCAAGCACTTCCGCCACATCTAAAGTAGCTGATTTTGTTCGAACAAAAATAATAGCCGCATCAAAATCTTCTGCTTCTAGAAAGCGAACGATAGCTTCGTTTTTACGCATACCTCTAACAAGCCAATAACTTTGGTCAATATCAGGGGCAGTTTGATTGGTACCTTTGATCTGAACTTCTTTAGGATTTTGCATAAATCGTTTAGTAATACGACGAATTGGTGCTGGCATTGTTGCCGAAAATAAAGCTGTTTGATGATCATCTGGAATCGTTGTCATAATGCTTTCAACATCATCAATAAAGCCCATTCTTAACATTTCATCTGCTTCATCAAGTACTAATCCCTTAAGATTAGAGAGATCTAAGGTTTTACGATTTAAGTGATCAAGCAAACGTCCTGGTGTACCAACTACAATTTGAGGACCTTGTTTTAAGGCTCGTAATTGAACGTCATAACGCTGTCCACCATATAAAGCGAGTACTTTTACCCCTTTCATATATTTTGAATATTCAGAGCAAGCATCAGCAACTTGTATAGCCAATTCCCGTGTAGGAGCTAATACTAAAAGTTGTGGTGCTTTTAAGTTTGCGTCAATATTCATTAAGAAAGGAATTGAAAATGCAGCGGTTTTGCCACTACCTGTCTGTGCCATACCCAATACATCATTACCCTCTAATAATAGAGGAATACATTCAGATTGGATTGGTGATGGTTTGCTAAAACCAAGATCATTTAATGCGTTAAGAATATCCTCGGATAAACCAAGATCAATAAAAGAAACTTCTTTTGTCATGTAAACTCGCTTATAAATTTTGAATATATAAACTTACTTATTTAGTAAAATCCTGATAATTATTAACTAATATCATATAAGTTTTATCTTATTTTTTTAAACCAAATAAAGAAAGCAGATATAAATTTATGCCAGCTCACTAAATTGAAAATTTACAACTCACCCCAATAACTAACTGCCTATGTTAACTCAACAAATCGAATCTAAAAAATAAACTAAGGTTGATTGATATTGATATATCTAAGATAAAGCTAACCGCATTATCTAATGTTAAGAACATATTATTTGGCAAATCAGAACTACGCTATAACAATATTTTCACTTTTAAAACTGGCATGACCCTTGTTACTCTTCTTTTTCTTCAAGTAACTTCATTTCATAAAGTGCCTGTTGATGTTCAACATAGTTATAAATATTATTGGCTAAAGCATATTTAAATAACATTTTGGCACGTTCGTTGTCACCTTTACTTTGATAATATTTACCTAAGTAAAAGTAGGCTTCACAAAGGCGTTCGGCTAATTGTCGATTATTCTCTACACCTTGTTGAAGGTTCTGCATTAATTTAGTTTCGCTAATTTTACCTAAATAAAATGCAATAATATTGCCACTATAACTCGTTTTATCATTAATCAGATCATAACGTTTTTGTAGCTCAATTTTGGCGGCTTTATTATCATTTTCCTTTTCAATCAAATAAAGCCATAGAATCCTAATAGGTTCATTCATATCATATTGATAAAACCTTAATGCATCACGCTCTGCGGCTTGATAATGGCCTGTACGATACAACGTAATAGCACGATTTAAATACGCATAAGTATAAGCGGGATCAAGCTCTAATGTAGTATTAAACGACATTAAAGCTGTATCAAAATCGCCATCTCTTAATGCATAGGTTCCTAGAAAGTTGTAAATGTCAGGAACTTCAGGATTTAAGCTCAACAAATAGGAAAAATCGCTTTGAGCAAAGGCTTTAAAACCCAATGAATCATAGGCAATACCTCGCTCAAATATGAGTTGCATTCGCGTTCCAGTATCAAGGCCTTTTTGAGACAGCTGTTGGCTGAGCTGAGCAATTTTTAACTCATCATCATATGAAACTTGCTCAGGAACAGCTAACAAAGGTTGAGAATTAGAACAACCTGACAAAAGAATAACAGCTAGCAAAATGCAGCATACAGTTCTCAGGTTGAATAATCCCATTTTTATCCCCTAATGAATAATAATTTTATTCTGCTGTTGAAACAACGTCTGCTGTCGGTTCGACAGCATCTTTCATACTCAAACGGATTCTGCCTTGGCGGTCAATTTCTAGCACTTTAACATTCACTTCTTGACCAACTTTTAGATAATCAGCCACTTTTTCTACTCGATGATCGGCAATTTGAGATACATGAACAAGTCCCTCTTTACCACCAATAACCGATACAAAAGCACCAAAATCAACGATTCTTGTTACTTTACCTGTATAAATTTTACCAATTTCGACATCAGCAACTAAGTTAGTAATACGTGCCATGGCATCTTTGGCTTTATTACCATCTGAAGCGGCAATCTTAACGGTACCATCATCAGTGATTTCAATAGTTGTTCCTGTTTCTTCAGTTAAAGCCCGAATTGTTGCGCCACCTTTACCGATAATATCGCGAATTTTGTCAGGATTTACATTCATTGTATAAATACGTGGTGCAAACTCTGAAATTTCTTGGCGAGGCTTATTAATTGCTTGTTCCATTACACTTAAAATGTGTAAACGAGCACCTTTAGCTTGATTAAGTGCTACTTGCATAATTTCTTTGGTAATACCTTCAATTTTGATATCCATTTGCAATGCACTTACACCTTCGCGTGTACCTGCTACTTTAAAGTCCATATCACCAAGGTGGTCTTCGTCACCAAGAATATCTGATAATACGACAAACTGATCACCTTCTTTTACTAATCCCATTGCAATACCAGCAACAGATGATTTGATTGGTACCCCTGCATCCATAAGAGCAAGTGAAGCACCACAAACAGAAGCCATTGAAGATGAACCATTTGACTCAGTAATTTCAGACACTACTCGAACAGTATATGGAAATTCTTCACGGCTTGGCATTACAGCCGCAACACCTCGTTTAGCTAGGCGACCATGACCAATTTCTCGGCGTTTTGGTGAGCCAACCATGCCTGTTTCGCCAACAGAGTATGGAGGAAAATTGTAATGAAGTAAGAACCGTTCGGTATATTCACCAGTTAACTCATCAATGATTTGTGCGTCACGCTCAGTACCTAATGTTGCAGTAACTAGTGCCTGAGTTTCACCACGTGTAAACAGTGCACTACCATGAGTTCTTGGTAAGACATTAGTACGGATATCAAGTGCACGAATCATATCTTTTTCACGACCATCAATACGCGGTTCACCAGCAATAACACGCTTACGAACAATTTGACTTTCCAACTCAACAATAATATTAATCACTTCGTTTTCATCAAGCTCGTCATTTTGTTCTTTTAGTACAGCTAAAACTTCTTCTTTAATTAAATCGATTTGTGCATAACGTGCTTGTTTTTCAGTAATACGATAAGCTTCGCCCAAACGATCTTTAGCTAGTTCAACAATGGCGTTATATAGCTCTTCATTTTTAGCCGGTGCTACCCAATCCCATTTTTCACAATTGGCTTTTTCTACAAATTCGTTAATATTATCAATAACAACTTGTTGTTGTTCATGACCAAATACTACCGCTGCTAACATTTGATCTTCAGTGAGTAAGTCAGCTTCAGATTCAACCATTAATACTGCACTTTTTGTGCCCGCAACAACTAAATCTAGACGACTGGCTGCAAGCTCTTTTACTGATGGATTTAATACAAATTCATCATTAATAAAGCCAACACGTGCAGCACCAATAGGGCCGTGGAATGGAACACCAGATAAGCAAAGTGCAGCAGAAGCACCAATCATTGCAACTAGGTCAGGGCTCACCTCGGGATTAACCGAAACAACTGTTGCAATAATTTGGATTTCATTAACAAATCCTTCAGGAAATAATGGACGAAGCGGGCGGTCGATTAAACGTGCAATTAGAGTTTCACCTTCACTTGGACGACCTTCACGTTTAAAAAATCCACCAGGAATACGCCCTGCAGCATAGGTACGTTCTTGGTAATTAACTGTTAATGGGAAGAAGTCTTGACCTTCTTTTACTTTTTTATTTGCAACAACCGTGACAAATACAGCAGTATCATCCATATTAACCATAACAGCTGCGGTTGCTTGACGAGCCATAATACCAGTTTCTAAAGTCACGGTATGACGACCATATTGAAATTTTTGACATGTCGGATTAAACAAAATAGTGTCCTCTTGTTATTTGTTATGTTGAAGTTTGATATTTCGACAGGACGCAACATTACGCTACGCTTATTGATACTCTCTTCAACAATGTGGGGATATATACAACAAAAAGATTATTTCACTGTCACGACTAATGACAAATCTATAAATTATAGAGCTCTCATTAGTCGCGCGAAACATGAGATATAACCTTTACTTTGTTGGCTTACATAAAATAATAATTTTTAACGCCCGATATTATATCAGAGCATCGATTTTTCACAACGAAAAAGAGGCCTAAGCCTCTTTTCAAGTAGATTGTCAATTAGCGACGTAAACCTAATTTTTTAATCAATTGGTTATAACGTTCAATATCTTTACGACGTAAATAATCTAATAATTTACGACGGCTAGACACCATACGTAATAGACCGCGACGACTGTGGTGATCTTTTTTATGCTCAGAAAAATGACCTTGTAAATCATTAATACGTGCAGTTAAAAGAGCAACTTGAACCTCTGTTGAACCAGTGTCATTAGTGCCACGACCATATTCGGCAACGATTTTCGCTTTAGTTTCTACAGTTAGAGACATAATAAACCTCTTAAAATAAACATAAAAAATGGAATGACCGATCTCTAATTCAGACATTCCTCGGTATCCATATAGTGAATATATGAGTTACGTAATTATACTGAAATCTATAAAAATAGCAATTTGATTTATTTAGTTAACAGCAGTATTTACTTAAGTTCAAAACCATACTCTTCTTGAATTAGTTTTTTTAGCGCCTCAATATAATTTTGAGCTGATAAGCTTAGTTGAGCCTTTTGTGATGTGATCCAGCCAATTAGGATTTTTTCTTCTACATCTAACGGTATTGATAAAATATCAGATCCGTTTAAGTCAGCACTTAAAACCCCTGTGCTAATGGTATAACCATTGAGTCCATGCAATAAGTTAAATAAGGTTGCTCTATCACTGACGTGTATACTCTTTTTATGATAAACCGTACTTAAAATTTCTTCGGAAAAATAAAATGAGTTATATTCGCCCTGCTCAAAAGAGAGATAAGGGTAATCCTCTAAATCATCTAAAGTTAATAACTTCATGGATGATAATGGATGATGAGTACTAATAAATACATGAGGATTAGCTTCAAAAAGTGGATTAAAGGTTAATCTATGTTCTTTCAGTAACCGTAAAATCACTTTTTGATTAAAATCATTCAAATACAAAATACCAACTTCACTACGTAAATTAGCTACATCGGTGATAATATCATATGTTTTTGTTTCCCTAAGCGTAAACTCATACTCATCTGTTTGATTTTTTTTAATTAAGTTAACAAAGGCATTAACCGCAAAAGCATAATGCTGAGTAGATATGCTGCATAACTGCTTAGAGGGTTCTTTTTTGGAGTAGTGCTGTTCCAATAGTTCAGCTTGATCTAAAACTTGTTTGGCATAACCTAAAAACTCAACACCATCAGGTGAAAGTGAAACTCCTTTAGAACTGCGAACAAAAATCTCAATACCAAATTCAGCTTCTAGATCTTTCACCGCTGTTGATAAGCTTGGCTGAGTAATATATAAATTCTTAGCGGCTTCATTTATTGAGCCAGAACGTGCTATTTCTAAAATATAGCGTAATTGTTGAAGTTTCATAATATTGGGACATGTTAACACAAACTATCTTATATAACACAAATATATACTAAATAATATTTAAGTGAAATAAATACTTGTTGCTATTTTATACTCAAACACATACTTTCCTGAAAGTTTTTGACAAAAATTTTAATATAAATGAATTATGAAAGGTAAAAATGAGAAGCAGTAAAATTGATAATAAAATTACTTTAGATATTTTAGGTAGAGAAAATGTAAATTACTTAACTTATAAGTAATTAAAAAAAGTTTTCGTAAATTAATTTTATACTCATAAGGGTCGAAACTGTAATTAACATTGGTCGAATTAATTTACGACCTTTGGCAATGACCATTTTAGCACCAAGCCTTGCTCCTATAAATTGACCAACTAACATAACCAATCCAATTGACCATATTACTTCTCCCCCTATAATAAAAAACAACAAGCCGGCCAAATTTGAGGTGAAGTTTAGTACTTTGGTATGTGCAGTCGCTTTGGTTAAATTAAAACCAGCTAACGTGATATAAGCTAACGCATAAAATGAACCAGCACCAGGGCCAAAAAATCCATCATAAAAACCTATACCAAAGGCAGGAATTAATGCGAATTGAATAAGTGAAAGGCGACTGTTACGGTCGTTTTCTCCAATAGTTGGAGAAAGTAAAAAATAGAGCCCAACGCTAATAGTTAAAATTGGTAATAATAATTTTAAAAAATCAGCTTGGATACGCATCACAGATAATGTTCCAATTGCTGAACCAACAAAAGCAAAAACGATTGCCCATTTTTGTTGTTTCAAATCCACCATATGCTGCCGGATAAAATATAGGCTAGCAGAAAACGAACCACCGCAACTTTGCAATTTATTGGTTGCCAATGCACTAGCTGGTGGCAGTCCAACAGCAAGTAATGCAGGGACAGTTAATAAACCACCTCCGCCAGCAATAGAATCAATAAAACCGGCCAAAGCAGCAATCAGAAAAAGTAAAATAAGCAGATCATAACTCATAATTTATTTACATCACCACATTGAGCCCGATAACGAAGGTAGTGATCCATTAGCACAATAGCAACCATTGCTTCAGCAATTGGTACAGCTCGAATGCCAACACATGGATCATGTCGACCATGTGTAGATACTTCAACGCTTTCACCCAAAATATTAACTGATTTACCTGGAATTTCTATACTAGGCGTGGGTTTAAGTGCTATGCTGGCTGATATGGTTTGTCCTGAACTAATACCACCTAAAATCCCACCGGCATGATTAGATAAAAAGCCTTTAGGTGTTATTTCATCACGATTTTCGCTACCACGTTTATTCACAACAGCAAAACCATCGCCAATTTCTACACCTTTCACGGCATTAATACTCATTAGTGCATGCGCAAGATCAGCATCTAGTTTATCAAATACAGGTTCGCCAAGTCCTACTGGAATATTTTCAGCAACAATGCAAACTTTCGCACCTATTGAGTCACCCTCTTTTTTTAATGACCGAAGCAGCTGTTCAAGTGCATCTAATTTACTCTCATCTGCGCAAAAAAATGGATTGAGTTCAACTTGTTGCCAGTCTTTCAATTCACATTTTACATCACCCATCTGAGCCAAATAACCACGAATAGTAATGCCAAGCTTTTCTTGTAGATATTTTTTTGCAATAGCGCCGGCAGCAACTCTCATAGCCGTTTCACGAGCAGAGGAGCGACCGCCACCACGATAATCTCGTATGCCATATTTATTTTGATAAGTGTAATCTGCATGGCTTGGTCTGAAGATATCTTTAATTTTACTATAATCTTGAGAACGTTGATCGGTATTTTCAATAAGTAAACCAATACTCGTTCCAGTTGTAACACCTTCAAATACGCCTGACAAAATTTTGACTTGATCTGCTTCTCGGCGTTGAGTTGTATAACGAGATGAGCCAGGTCTACGACGATCAAGATCATTTTGCATGTCTGATTCTGTTAACGCAAGTCCAGGAGGAACACCATCGACAACACACCCTAATGCAACACCGTGCGATTCACCAAATGTGGTTACTTTGAATAATTTTCCGATTGAGTTTCCAGCCATAATAAATTTATTCCAATGATTAATAACAGTTTATTTAAAACAGTAATGATATTGAATCAGTTCTTCACGTGTGATAGAAAATACACCCAACCCACCACGTTCAAATTCTATCCAATTAAAAGGGACATCGGGATATTGTTGTTGTAAGCTAACCCAACTATTGCCGACTTCACAAACTAATACACCTGCTGGTGTTAAATAATTTATCGCATCTCGTAAAATTTTTTTTACCAGATCTAAACCATCAAAGCCCGCTTCTAATGCTAATTTAGGTTCATATAAAAACTCATCTGGCAAATCACTCATATCTTCACTATCAACATAAGGCGGATTAGTGACAATCAGATCGTATTGTTTTTCTGGCACATCATCAAATAGATCTGACAAAATAGGAGTAACTTGAAAATCCATTTCGTGCATCTCAATATTTGTTTGGGCGATATCTAATGCTTCTAATGAAATATCAGTTATATCAACTTGAGCATCAGCAAACTCATAAGCGCAAGCAATCCCTATACAGCCACTACCAGTACATAGATCTAAAATATTTTTAGGTTCAGTTAATATTATTTGCTCAAAATGGTTATCAATTAGTTCACCAATAGGAGAACGAGGAATTAATACACGCTCATCCACATAAAAAGCATGTCCACAAAACCAAGCTTGGTTAGTTAAATAAGGGGTTGGTACACGATCTTTTATTCGCTTTTGAATAATGTCAATAATTTGATTTTTTTCATCATTAGTTAGATTAGCGGAATAAAATTCTTCAGGAATAAACAACGATAATCCTAACGTTGCTAAAATTAATTGTTTAGACTCATCAATAGGATTATCTGTACCATGACCTAAAAAGACATCTGATAGACTAAGTTGTGATGCTGTCCAACGTATAAAGTCTTGAACTGTGCGTAAGTTTTCCATAATAACTCCAAATGATTTAGGAGAGGAAGGTATTGTTTGTCATTTTAAATAACAACTATAAACTACGAACTATTAAAATAATCTAGATAGCTAGTTTTATAGCGTTATGAACTAATGGTTCCATCTTTTAATGACTCAATATGGCGGTGAGGAAGGGATTCGAACCCTTGATACGTTGCCGTATACACACTTTCCAGGCGTGCTCCTTCAACCACTCGGACACCTCACCTCATTAGAACCCGCTTTTCAAAAGCAGGTTGCATACTATAATGATCACCAACTAATTAATCAAGCTTTTTAATTCATACAAACAATAAAACCAAATGTTGCCAAAACAGCTAACACAGCAATAGTTGTGATTAAAGCATATTTTAAATTTGAATCCATTATGTTATCTCCAATTATTTATTAGCTTTCTCGATTGGTAAATCAAACGTAATAACCTCTTTAATAGGGTTATTGCCTTTGATTTTGGGATACTTAGGTGCAAAATCAAGAAGTATCTCGATAGATTCATCTAAGTAAGGATCAGGTTTTTTATAATTTTTTGGTAAATCATCTAATTTAGTAATTGATGGTAAACCTACCTTATTTAAACGTGCATTAGTTCTTTTTAAATCACGTTCCTCATTATTTTTTTGTTCTACTTCTCGTTTTTTCTTATTAAGTGAAACAATATATTGACGATCTTTTTTATCATTAAATCGTTTGATATCTTCATCAATATACATAAATTCAGGATTATGTGAAATTCTGGCTAAATGTTGTGATTCTAAATCAGGCAACAATGGCTTAATATTGGCAAGAGTCAAATAATCAGCTGATGGTATTTTATCCCACGGTAGTGCGTTATCTAAAAAACGTTCTCCCGTTTCATCAACATACTTAACTTTATTCATTTCAATATCTGGCTCAACGCCTTTTAATTGTGTGCTACCACCATTGATACGATAAAACTTCTGAATAGTATATTGAGCCCCTCCAAGTTCAGGCCAACTTGGATGTAGTCTTGCATCAACTGGATAAGAGATGTTACGAGAAGTTTGGACGGTTCCCTTACCATAAGTGGTTTCACCAACTATTAATGCTCGCCCATAATCTTGCATAGCCGCAGAAAATATTTCTGATGCTGATGCACTATAACGATTAATCATAACAACAAGTGGCCCGGTGTATTCGATACCTTTATTCTTATCATTGTACGTGATAATTTTTTGTAAATTATCACGTACTTGAACAACTGGTCCAGTATCAATGAATAAGCCAGTTAAATTGATAACTTCGGTTAACGAACCACCGCCATTATCACGTAAATCAATAACTAAACCTTGCAAATTTTCTTTATTTGCTTTTGATAAGAGTCCTTCAACTTTTTCCGTTAATCCCATATAGAAACTTGGTATTTCAATAACGCCAACTTTACCACGTGGATTATCGATAATATTTAATTTCGCTTCTCTATCTTCAAAATGAATCTTATCACGAGTGAGCTCAATTACTTTTGCCTTACTATTATTACCAGCAGGTAAAATTTCCAATCTTACAACAGTACCTTTAGGTCCACGAATTTTATCGACAATATCATCCAAGCGCCACCCAATAACATCTTCAATTCCAGAATTACTTTGGCCTACTCCAATAATCCTATCCCCGATGGTAAGTAACTTACTCTTTTCAGCAGGTCCGCCTGTTACAAAAGACATAATCACCGTATAGTCATCTTGCTGGCTCAATGTTGCACCGATACCTTCAAATGATAAACTCATTTCGGAATCAAAATCTCGTTTTTTACGTGGTGCCAAATAGCTAGTGTGAGGATCAATTTCTCTGGCAAATGCATTCATAAATACTTGAAAGGCATCTTCATTATTTGATTGCATTATCGTTTTTAAAACGCGATTGTAACGTTTACTTAAAACTTTACGGATCTCTTTTTCATTTTTTCCCGATAAGGATAAACTCAATTCATCATATTTAACACGCTTATCCCAATAAACATTAAGTTCGTTTTCTGAAGTCGGCCAAGCAATTTCTTCACGATTAAAATCAATTTCATCATTGGCAGAAAAATCCATAGGCCGTTGTAAAACTTCAAGAGCATATTGATAACGGTCATAACGTTTTTTCAAAAAAAGATTGTAAATATCATAAGCCGTCTTTAAATTACCATCGATTAATTCTTGACCTAAAGACTCTTGTCTATTTCGAAAACCATCAACATCACTTTGAATAAAAATGGATTTACTACCATCCAATAATTTGAAATAGCGATCAAAAATCTGAGCTGAAAAAGCACCATCCAAGGAAAAATTACGATAATGTGATTGAGTAAAAAAATTCGTTACACGCTTAGCAACAACTTGGTGGATATCATCTTGCTTTAGAACTGGTATTTGTTCATTAGCTTGCGGTTTTGCCTGAACATTTTGGCTAAAAATCCCCAAAATAAGGCTAAGTGTAATAATACCATTGAGTAATTTATTCATTCAAACTCTCTACTTATTGATAATATGTTCAGGTTTGACCGTTAACTCCATACCTGCACCAACCTTTACCTTAATATGCTCTTTTTCAATATTAATGACTTGTACTTTTATAGGTTTATTACCTACTATAACTTTAACAAAATCACCAATTTTTAAAGCTTTAGCTTTTTTAGGAAGCATACGAGTAGCTTTACGTTTTTCTTTTTCACGTTCTTTAAAACGCTCTTTAGCTTTTTCTTTGCTCTCTTTCAACTGTTGTAGCGCATGATCTATCTGTTCTTGGCTAATAAGCTCAGTAGGATTACCATCTAAATCAACACGATTGGCTCCTTCTTTTATACTATATAAGTAACGCCAACTCATTGTGTATGAGCGCAGTGCGGCACGGAGTTTAGTTTTACTAAGTTCGTCATTACCATCTAAACGAGAAATAATATCTTGAAAAATTCCAATCTTTAATGGCTTTGCCTCACCTTCAAGGGTAAAACAATTTGGGAATTGTTGAGCTAAATAAGCAATAATCTCTTTACTATTTGTTAATTGAAACTGTTTTTCCATTGGTTATTCCATAGCAACTAAATTTTACTAGCGTTAAAGTATATCGCAGCTTATATAATAACACTAACTATCTTTTTCGGTTTATTAATAAATTGTTATAAAATCTTTAATATCTGTATGTATTTGGCATAAAAGCCAAACAGCTTATTCATTAGTTGATAGCTAATTAAATGCTACCACTCAAAATCGATTAAAATAAATACTAAAACAAATTAAACTATCAAATTTTCTCTTGTATTGGGTAGAAAAGAATAACATAGATACTTATGGTTATAAACTAAGATAAATTAAAAAATGGAAATAAAATTTAGTGAATGGTATAGAAAAGAAAATCTGATTACATTAAAAAAGTACAGCACTAACGAATTAAATTTTTTAATTATACCTTCAGTTGCCCTATCTTGAACGTTATAAAACATATGCTATTATCAATTCACATTTCATATCAACTACAAATTAACACAATAGGCAACTATATCATGAAAAATATTAAAAAATTTCTGCTCATCCTTTGTTCTATACTTGCTTTATCAGCATGTTCACAAAAAAATTTTGTTGAGCAAGGCACACCGCTTAATAACGCAAAAGTAAGCAAAATTGTTGAAGGGTCATCAACTGAAGTTCAGATTCTGTCCCTATTTGGTGAGCCAACAACAAAAACCGCTATCAATAGCAACGAAACACAGTGGACATATCAATACACTAAAAAGAGCTCAACAAGTCATATGTTAATTGGCGAAACGCAATACAATATTATTGAAGGAAAGCTTGATATTATTATGTCTAAAGGGGTAGTAACATGGTTCAATTATGATGAAAACCAACGACAGAAAAAATGGTAATAAATTATCTTGTTTTATAGCACATCAACAAGATGTGCTAAGAATTTGTTATTTCAATCCTATGGAATTACATTACTTTACTCATGTTTAAATTTCAGTCATCTATTTCCTAAAGAAAAGACATCTCTGGACAATATTGCGCTTTAGGTTATACTCATTAACGAAATTAACCAGACAATCGCTGCTTTGTTGTTTTTATAAAGAAATAAACAAAGGGGAGGAAAGTCCGGGCTCCATAGGGCAGAGTGCCAGGTAACGCCTGGGGGATTTTTGCGAGAGTGAAAATTCACGACAAGTGCAACAGAGAGAAAACCGCCGATGGCTTATTTTATAAGATCAGGTAAGGGTGAAAGGGTGTGGTAAGAGCACACCGCGCAACTGGTAACAGTTGTGGCACGGTAAACTCCACTCGGAGCAAGGTCAAATAGGGATTCATTGGCGTGGCCCGCGTTGAATCCGGGTAGACTGCTTGAGCTAATGCGTGAGTATTAGCCTAGAGGAATGATTGTCCACGACAGAACCCGGCTTATCGGTTAATTTCACTTTCTACTTCTTGTTATCGTTTAATCCAATTTTAGATTGCTTTTTATTGCTTAAAGAGCGCTTAACAGCAAGAAAAATTGAAAAAATTAACCCTAACACCAACAACAAAACAGGTATTAGCATTAATAAAGACATGATCTGCTTTTCATACTCTTTGAAAACTGGTGATAATCCAAATAGGTAACCTAATGTCACAATCAAGAAAATCCATAATGTAGCACTGATTATATTATAAATATGGAATTTTCGACTGTGTAGTCCTGATAATCCAGCCATCATCGGTAATAATGTACGTACAAAAGCAATAAATCTCCCAATAAATAGCGCTTGTAATCCGTACTTATGGAATAATACTTCAGATTTATGATGATATTTTTCAGGTATATGTGCCATCCAACCTTGGACAAGCTTAGTATTACCAAGCCAAAGTCCTTGAGCATAACCTAACCAAGTACCTAAAGCAGCGCCAGCAATTAAAATAAAATTAATTAAACCAAAATGGAATACATTTTGGCTAATTAACACACCAGTTAAGAATAATAGACTGTCTCCAGGTAAAAAAGCCGCTGGTAAAACGCCATTTTCTAAAAGAATAATGACAAACAACATCCCATATAGTGTCCATAGCACATTAGGGTTTGAAAGCGTTGCAATGTCCAAATTAACAAACGCATGATAAAGTGTAATTATTGTTTCCATCTATTTTTAAATCCCATTGATGTATTATTAGTGGTTAATGGTACCACCAACGGTTAAATTATCCACTTTTAAAGTGGGTTGCCCAACCCCAACAGGTACGCTCTGCCCTGCTTTACCACAAACACCTACACCAGAATCTAATGCTAAATCATTACCTACCATAGATATTTGCTGCATAGTTTCTATACCTGAACCGATTAATGTGGCACCTTTAACTGGAGTTGTTATTTTTCCCTTTTCAATTAAGTAAGCTTCTGAAGTTGAAAACACAAACTTACCAGAGGTGATATCTACTTGTCCACCAGCAAAATTAGGTGCATAAAGACCATAATCGACGCTACTAATGATATCGTCAAAAGAAGAATTTCCTGCCAACATATAGGTATTGGTCATTCTTGGCATAGGTAAGTATGCATATCCTTCACGACGACCATTACCAGTTGAACATGTATTCATCAATTTTGCGTTAATCTTATCAAACATATAGCCTTTTAAAATACCATTTTCAATAAGCACTGTTTTTTGACTTGGAGTACCTTCGTCATCAATAGATAGTGAGCCACGGCGATTTTCAATCGTGCCATCATCAACAATAGTACAAACTTCTGAAGTAACTTGTTCACCAATTTTTCCAGAAAAAACTGAACTGTT
The DNA here is from genome assembly GCF_024104075.1 of Gilliamella sp. Taxonomy (NCBI): domain Bacteria; kingdom Pseudomonadati; phylum Pseudomonadota; class Gammaproteobacteria; order Orbales; family Orbaceae; genus Gilliamella; species Gilliamella sp. The sequence goes on from NZ_JAGGHR010000007.1 coordinate 24,976, forward strand.
TTTACGATTAAAATCGCCTTCTAAGCCATGACCTACAGCCTCATGTAACAAAACGCCAGGCCAACCAGCACCTAAAACAACAGGCATTGTTCCTGCTGGTGCGGCTTTAGCAGAAAGAGAAACAAGTGCTTGACGCACGGCTTCTCGGGCATAGCTGTCAGCATAACTTTCTGATGTTTTTGGGTTGATTGTTAAAAAATATTCATACCCAAATCGACCACCGCCACCACTACTTCCTCGCTCACGTCTACCCTCTTTTTCAACCAAAACTGAAACGGATAAACGCACCAAAGGACGAATGTCAGCTTTTAATGTACCATCAGTTGCTGCTATTAAAATATCTTCATAACTTCCAGTCAAACTGGCTGAAACTTCAATAACTCTAGGATCGATTGAGCGTGCTAAGTGGTCAATTTGTTGCAACAATTCAATTTTCTGTTCTTTAGAAAAAGAATTGATCGGGTTGATTGACGAGTATATAGATACTGTTTGAGCAGATTTAAATGGCGTCACTTTGATAGGTGTTTGTATTTTAGTGATTGAATTTGCTGCGAATATACTTTGTTCTAACCGCGCTAATGAAAGCTGATCAGTATAAGCAAACCCTGTTTTTTCGCCAACAACGGCTCTAACACCAACTCCTTGGTCACGATGAAATGAGGCATTTTTTATAATACCATCTTCAAGTAACCAGTTTTCATAATAACCAGATAGAAAATACAAATCACCAAAATCAATTTTCCTTGAGCTCAACATATCAAGCAAATGCGAAAGATCTTGTTGGTTTAGATTATTTGGGTTGAGCAGTCGTTCACTCACTTGAGTTACTATCATAAATTCCTTAAATTCTAATTGTTAACAGAAGTTTTTTGATAATCGATTATAACTAGTTGATCATAATAATTATTTAACTTTCATCATTTTTATACTGAAACGTATAGTTACCTGAAACTTTTTTACAAGATATTGCTTCTACATTAATACAACATCATATTGTTCTTGAATATAAAGTGGTTCAACTTTTACTTCAACACGTTTACCCACAAACACCTCAACTTCAGCTAAAGCATGGGACTCATCATTAGTTAAAGCATTAGCCACAGCAGCCGAGGCATAAACCAAAAAGTATTCTGAATGATGCGCTTTATAAACACGAACTATATCACGTAATATTTCGTTGCAAACTGTTTCTACCGATTTGACCATACCACGACCTTTACATGCTGGACATTCTTCACACAGAATATGCCCTATACTTTCACGTGTTCGCTTGCGAGTCATTTCGACTAATCCTAAACTCGAAAATAAATTAACAGTTGTTCTAGCTCTATCTTTAGATAAAGAATCATGCAGCGATTGTAACACCCGTTCACGATGCAAATCTTCTTGCATATCAATAAAATCAATAATAATAATGCCCCCCAAATTACGCAAACGTAATTGACGGGCAATTGCTATTGTTGCCTCAATATTAGTATTAAAAATCGTTTCTTCTAAATTTCGATGACCTACAAATGCACCAGTATTGATATCAATAGTAGTCATGGCTTCGGTTTGATCAATAATTAAATACCCACCAGACTTTAATTTCACTTTACGATCTAATGCTCTTTGAATCTCATTTTCGGTATCATAAAGATCGAAAATAGGAATATTACCACGATAAAGAGATAGTTTATTGGTTACTTCAGGCATAAATTCTTTTGTAAATTCAACCAATAAATCATAAGTTAATTTTGAATCTACTAAAATTCGTTCAATTGGATCACCAACAAAATCGCGCAATACTCGTTGGGATAATGCCAATTCCCCATAAACTAGATTCTTACTTACTGGGCGAGCCATGCGTTCTTGAATTTTAGTCCAAAGTCGTTTTAAAAAATTGGCATCTTGTTCTAACTCATGCGCACTTGCCCCTTCTGCGGCTGTTCTAACAATAAAGCCAGCTTCTGTTGTCACATATTGCTCAACAATATTTTTTAACCTTTCACGTTCTTGTTCACTTTCTATGCGTTGTGATGTGGCAACATGCGCAGAATTTGATCCAGGCATTAATACCAAATAACGTGATGGCAAAGTAATATCGGTTGTAAGCCTAGCTCCTTTAGTTCCCAATGGATCTTTAACCACTTGTACCATTAAGTCCTGTCCTTGGCGAACAAGTTCAGAGATATCTTTTACTTGAAATTGTTCTTGCTCTGTATCTGATACGCACTCAGTATGAGGCATAATATCTGATGCATGCAAAAAGGCAGCTTTATCAAGACCAATATCTACAAAAGCGGCTTGCATGCCAGGCAAAATACGAATGATCTTACCTTTATAAATATTTCCAACAATACCGCGTCTAGACTCACGATCAACATGGATTTCTTGCAATACACCATCTTCGATATAAGCAACTCGAGTTTCAGATGGCGTTACATTCATTAATAATTCAACAGACATAGATTTCCTTTTAATTGATAGCAAAGCTTCGTCTTATTAGTCGTAAAAATAAATAGATACCAATCCATAATAGACTATCTATACAGCTTGATATAAAAATCAATGGCGATATTGTTATAGTATGATAAATACAGACTTGAAATAAAAATACCAGTAAATTATAACATATCGATATCCCAAAGATGATAAACGACTGTTGCCATAACGCTAAATTACGTATCAATTGGAATTTAAAAACAAATAAATAAGCAATAAATGAATAAATAAAAGCATGGATTCCTAAAATAGAACCAGTACATAGATCCATTATAGTTCCAAAAACAAATGCAGTACCAATCCCAACTCGATGAGGAAGCGCTATCAACCAATAAGCAAAAATTAAGATCAGTATATGTGGTTTAAATATACTATATGATGGAGACCACGGAATGATTTGTAAACATAAGCCTATTAATAGCGTTATCCAAATAATTATTATTCGATTACGACCCCTCATGTTTTACTCCTTGATTTCCCCACAATAACAATAAATAACGTAAACGCTTCAAATCCGCTGTTGGTGTTGCTGAAATAATTGGGGTTGAATCTGTAATATCAAGTTTTACTGAACTAACTACGGCTACCGGATATCCTTCAGGAAAACGGCCATCAAGCCCTGAAGTAACTAAAATATCGCCGACTTTTACATCAACGTTATTAGGCATAAATTCTAATGTTAAGTCATTACTACACCCGTTTCCCACAGCAACCATACCAATGTCGTTTCTTAATACTTGTACGGGTATCGCATGTTGATAATCGCACAATAAAATTGCACGACTAGTAGATTGGGCTGTTTCATAAATTTGCCCTACAATCCCTTTTTCATCAACAACAGGTTGCCCAACATAAACACCATCTTGTTTACCTTTATTTACAACAAATTGATAGATATAAGGATCAGTGTCTATAAGCAATACTTGTGCAGCCATCTTTTGTTCATCATGCCTTAAAGGTGAACCTAACAATTCGCGAAGTCTATCATTTTCATGTTTTAAATGCTCAAGTAACAATAGATCGTTTTTTTGTTGTAATAAATCTGCATGCAAATTTGTATTTTCATTTATTAATGTTTCTCGTGTTTTGGACATCTCGTAGAGAGAATCAAACGACGACTTTGGTGCATTTGAAACATAATATAGAGGAGAAATAAGGGTATCTAAATAATAACGAATTTCTTTAAATGGACGATAATTGATATCTAATACAATTAGAACCAAGGCTAACGCCAGAGAAGTAAATAATTGTACACTAAGAGGGGAGCGTTTAGAAAAAAGTAATTTCATTGCCGGTACTTACCTGTTTAAAGCTCAAGATCTAATTATTTCAAAATATGACTCCGCCGACACGATTGTCGGCGGGGAAAATGTGAGATTCATGCTTAGTTATTGTTTTATCAACATAAAAATAATTAATAATAACTTATTAATTACTCTTCACTAAATAGATCACCACCATGCATATCAACCATATCTAGCGCCTTGCCGCCACCTCTGGCAACGCACGTTAATGGATCTTCAGCCACTACTACATGAATACCTGTTTCAGCCGATAATAACTTATCAATATTACGTAATAGAGCACCACCACCGGTTAAAACCATACCATGTTCTGAAATATCAGAAGCAAGCTCAGGAGGGCACTGCTCTAATGCAACTTTTACCGCACTAACAATACCGCTTAATGGCTCTTGTAATGCTTCTAAAATTTCATTAGAGTTTAAGGTAAAGCTACGCGGCACACCTTCAGCAAGATTGCGCCCACGCACTTCAATTTCAAGAACTTCATCGCCAGGATAAGCACTGCCAATAAAATGTTTGATTTTTTCGGCAGTTGCCTCGCCAATTAAAGCACCATAATTGCGACGAACGTAGTTAATAATCGCTTCATCAAATCGGTCACCACCAATACGAGCAGATGCAGAATAAACAACACCATTTAGCGAAATGACAGCCACTTCGGTAGTTCCGCCACCAATATCAACAACCATTGAACCAGTAGGCGCAGATACAGGTAAATCAGCACCAATAGCAGCTGCCATTGGTTCTTCAATTAAATACACTTCACGAGCCCCTGCGCCTAAGGCTGACTCTCGGATAGCTCTGCGTTCAACTTGCGTAGCACCTACAGGAACACAAACAAGTACGCGAGGACTTGGTCTTAAAAAACTATGGCTATGAACTTGACGGATAAAGTGCTGTAACATTTTTTCAGTAACAGAAAAATCAGCAATAACGCCATCTTTCATCGGTCTAATGGCTGCTATATTACCTGGTGTTCGCCCTAACATTAGTTTCGCAGCATGCCCAACAGCAGCAACACTTTTTGGAGTACCTGTGCGGTGATCTTGGCGAATCGCTACAACAGAAGGTTCGTTTAATACTATACCTTGCCCTTTTACATAAATAAGTGTATTCGCTGTACCTAAATCGATTGATAAATCATTTGAAAACAAGCCACGAACTTTTTTGAACATAATAAAAACTCTTCCTAGAATTAATCTTGTTTAAGTATATTTCAGTATTAAAAACCACCATGGAATCAAAAAATAAATATTTCAAATTTATCAAGGCTAAATGGAGTATTATTTAATCCTTTCAAACCATAGCAAATCTCAATAGTAATTAACGGTCGATATTGTATCGCAATTATAAAATAATACCTAGAAAATAGTATAACAAGTGATTGTAAAGGAGATATATAATGACAAAATCTGTTTTACAGTGTATTCTTCCGCGTTAATGTTGAGTTACAACTTTATTACCGACTAAAAAACAGCTTTAGTCGATAATAAGGATGCATTTAAATAATTGTTACTTATATCAAATAAACACGGTGTAATTCATGGATATACGCAAAATTAAAAAGTTAATTGAATTAGTTGAAGAGTCAGGTATTTCAGAGCTTGAAATTTCTGAAGGTGAGGAATCAGTTCGAATTAGTCGAGCAGCTCCTACTACAAACTATTCTGCGCCAGTACAAAATATTCAAATTCCTCAATCAGCTCCTGTTGTAGTTGCTCCAACCGTTCAAACAGAAGTTGTAACTGATAATGTGGTAACTGATGGTACAACAATTAAATCCCCAATGGTTGGAACTTTTTATCGTACACCTAGCCCAGAATCAAAAGCTTTTGTTGAAATTGGCCAAACAGTAAATGTTGGCGATGTGCTTTGCATCGTTGAAGCGATGAAAATGATGAACCAAATTGAGTCAGAAAAAGCTGGTACAATAAAAGCCATATTGGTTGAAAATGGTCAACCAGTTGAATTTGATCAGCCACTATTCATTATTGAATAATCTGAATTTATTATTGACAATACGATTAAGAGATTGAATATGCTTGATAAAATTCTTATTGCGAATCGTGGAGAAATAGCTCTACGTATCTTACGAGCATGTAAAGAACTTGGAATAAAAACTGTCGCCGTTCATTCTACGGCAGATAAAGATTTAAAACATGTATTACTTGCAGACGAAACCGTCTGTATTGGCTCAGCAGCTTCGGTAAAAAGTTACCTTAACGTTCCTGCATTAATTTCAGCTGCGGAAGTAACTGGAGCAGCTGCTATTCATCCAGGTTATGGTTTCTTATCTGAAAATGCAGATTTTGCTGAACAAGTTGAGCGATCTGGATTTATTTTTGTTGGTCCTAAACCGGATACTATTCGCCTTATGGGTGATAAAGTATCAGCAATTCACGCCATGAAAAAAGCAGGTGTTCCTTGTGTACCTGGTTCAGATGGCCCTCTAAGTAGTGATATTGAAATTAATAAACAAATTGCCAAGCAAATTGGCTATCCTGTTATTATTAAAGCTTCTGGTGGCGGTGGCGGACGAGGCATGCGTATTGTTCGTGAAGAAAATGATCTTGAACAATCTATCAAAATGACCAAGTTAGAGGCCAAAACTGCTTTCAATAATGATATGGTTTACATGGAAAAATTCCTTGAAAATCCACGTCATATTGAAATTCAGGTACTTTCTGATGGTCAAGGAAATGCTGTGTATTTGGGTGAACGAGACTGCTCAATGCAAAGACGACATCAGAAAGTTGTTGAAGAGGCACCAGCTATTGGTATTACGCCAAAAATGCGCAAATTCATCGGTGAACGTTGCGTTAATGCATGTATCGAGATTGGCTACCGAGGAGCTGGCACATTCGAATTTTTATTTGAAAATGGCGAGTTTTATTTCATTGAAATGAATACCCGTATTCAAGTAGAACATCCTGTTACTGAAATGATAACCGGTGTTGATCTAATTAGGGAACAAATTTTAATTGCAGCCGGCAAACCACTTTCAATTAAACAAAGTGATATTGAAATTAAAGGTCATGCGATTGAATGTAGAATTAATGCTGAAGATCCCAAATCGTTTATGCCATCACCAGGGAAAATCACTCGCTTCCATGCACCAGGTGGCTTTGGCATTCGTTGGGAATCACATATTTATGCTGGTTATAGTGTCCCACCTTACTATGACTCAATGATTGGTAAATTAATTGCTTATGGTGAAACACGTGAGGTTGCTATAGCACGTATGAAAAATGCGTTAGCCGAACTGGTTATTGATGGGATCAAAACCAATATTGATCTTCATATTGATATTATGAACGATAAGGGCTTCCAAAAAGGTGGCACAAATATCCATTATTTAGAAAAGAAATTAGGTATTTATGAATAACAAAATAATCCCTATTTATTAGGGATTATTGCTTTATAGTATCAATAAGGTATGGGTAGAAACAAATGAAAAAATGGAAACGAAGTGCTGAAGAAATTTTAACTATGGGACCAGTGGTTCCGGTTATCGTTATTGAACGAATTGAGGATGCTGTACCACTAGCTAAAGCTCTTATTGCTGGTGGAGTGAAGGTACTAGAAGTAACGTTAAGAACAGCTTGTGCGATTGAAGCAATTAAGAAAATCAGCAAAGAAGTTCCTGAAGCAATTGTAGGAGCAGGAACAGTAACTAGTGTTGAACAACTAAAACAAGTTACTGAAGCTGGTGTAGAGTTTGTTATTACACCAGGAATTACCGATGCTATTTTAGAAGCTGCAGTTGCAGGCCCTATTCCTGTTATTCCTGGTATTGCAACTATTTCTGAATTATTAAAAGCCCAAGAATATGGTTTAACGGCATTAAAATTCTTCCCAGCTGAAATCAATGGCGGAGTTGCTGCATTAAAGGCATTTTCTGGTCCTTGCGGATACATGAAGTTTTGCCCTACAGGCGGTGTGAATCCTAAAAACTACCGTGATTATTTGGCACTTAATAATGTACTATGTGTTGGTGGAACTTGGTTTATTCCAACGGATGCCATAGCAAAAGGTGATTTTACTAAAATCACTGAGATGGCTAAGGAAGCTGTTGCTGGTGCACAGTAGCTAATTATTATTCCGCCGATACAATACGGCGGAATAATAATTACTATTTCCTAGCTTTAATTAACTTCTCAATCCTAGTCCACTATCAATCAGTCGCCATGCAATTACATAAAGTACAGTTACAAATAAAATAAGCATTGAAAATGTGATCCATAATGGCACATCTGACACTCCCAAAAATCCATAACGAAAACCATTAATCATATAAACAATGGGATTAATTTTCGATACCCATTGCCAAAATGTTGGTAGCATTGTAATTGAATAAAAAACACCGCCTAGATAAGTTAATGGTGTTAACACAAATGTTGGAATAATGCTTATATCATCAAACGTCTTGGCAAATACTGCATTGAGTAGACCAGCTAATGAAAATAAAATTGAGGTCAATAGCAATGTAAAAATAACAAACAACCAAGAATGTACATCGAAGCGAACAAAGAATAGCGATACAACAGTAACCAAAATACCCGTTAAAATACCGCGCATCACACCACCACCGACATATCCTAGAATAAGAATATTTGTTGGTACTGGTGCCACCAATATTTCTTCAATGTTACGTTGAAATTTAGCACTAAAAAAGGATGAACAAACATTGGTATAGGAATTAGTAATTACTGACATCATTATTAAGCCTGGAACAATAAATTCCATATAGCTAAAACCGCCCATGTCGCCAACACGAGAGCCAATTAAATTACCAAAGATAATAAAATAAAGAGACATGGTAATAACAGGTGGAATTAAGGTTTGAATCCAAATTCTTAAAAATCGGGTCACTTCTTTACGCCAAATACTTTTTAAGGCAATCCAATATAAATTATTCATTAATGCCACCTTTTTGTTTAGTATCACTATGCAACAGCTCAACAAATAACTCTTCTAATCGATTCGCTTTATTTCGTACGCTGATAACTTTAATATTTTGTTTATTTAATTGTTCAAATAATTGATTTAATCCATTTTGTTTATCTACTTTCACTTCCAACATCCCAGGCTCAACATCGAAATAATTATAGCCATTTAACTCAATCGGCTTAGGCGTTGCCACATAATCAATAACAATTGTTTCAGATTGGCTTTTCGCCAATAGCTCACGCATTGATGAGTTTGCTATCAATTTGCCGCTCTGAATAATACCAATATTTCTACAGAGCATTTCTGCCTCTTCTAAATAATGTGTAGTTAAAATAATTGTGATACCTTGACGATTGATTTCACGTAAAAAATCCCACATAGAACGGCGTAATTCAATATCAACGCCTGCAGTCGGCTCATCAAGAATTAATAATTTAGGTTCATGCACGAGAGCTCTGGCTATCATTAATCGCCTTTTCATTCCACCTGATAGCATGTTAGCTCGACTATGACGTTTATCCCACAAATCTAAAACTCGCAAATATTTTTCGGCTCGCTCTAATGCGATTTTTCGGGGCAATCCATAATAACCACCTTGATTAGTGACTATTTGTAACACTTCTTCAAATTGGTTAAAATTGAATTCTTGCGGTACAATCCCTAATTGTCTTTTAGCATTTACAATATCGGTATCTAAGTCGTAACCAAAGATTTTTACTTGCCCGCAAGTTTTAGTCACTAATGAACTAATAATACCTATTGTTGTTGATTTACCAGCGCCATTTGGTCCCAGCAAAGCATAAAAATCGCCTGCTTGTACAGTTAAATCGATACCTTTTAATGCTTCTACACCGTTTTTATAGATTTTCTTGAGTGAGATTAACTCAAGTGCAGGAATTGATAGCATGAATATATCCTAAGTGAATCAATTATTATTTTAATAATATGATATCATGTTTAATGAATCGACAATATAATCAATCATTGTAAAGAGCTTTTTAGTTTTATTTATATCAATATAAATAAATTATAATTTCTAAAATAAAACACATATTATTAATTAAATACTAATAACGTATCTTTAATTATCATTCTGCGTCTAAGTTATTGCTTAAGGAATAAGTATCATGTTTAAGATTGGATTAGTTTCAGTGTCAGATAGAGCATCAAGTGGCATTTATCAAGATGAAGGCATACCATCATTAATATCATGGTTGCAAACAGCACTGAAAACACCATTTACAACCGAAAACCATATTATTCCAGATGAACAAGTTGTTATTGAACAAACATTATGTGAACTTGTTGATAGTCAACATTGCCATTTAATTTTAACTACTGGTGGCACAGGCCCTGCGACTAGAGACGTAACGCCTGATGCAACATTAGCAATCGCTGATCGTGTAATGCCAGGTTATGGCGAACAGATGCGTCAGATCAGTTTACATTTTGTACCAACTGCTATTTTATCTAGGCAAGTTGGTGTTATTCGCAAAAAATGTCTAATCATCAACCTACCTGGTAGACCAAAATCAATTAAAGAAACACTTGAGGGTGTTAAAGATGATCAAGGTAATGTTATTGTGAGTGGCATATTTGCTAGTATCCCTTATTGTATACAACTACTAGAAGGACCTTATATTGAAACCTATGACCAAATAGTGAAATCTTATAGACCGAAGGATGCTATTAAATCAACACTTTAATTTTATGCATATTTAACGCATAATTATGTATATAATAATTGCTACTGATACATTAAAATTGGTCGTAGTTATTTTGATTTAATTATCAATTAGACTTTATTATGAGTCTTATAACGACATTTATTAGTAGTAAAGAGTAACAAATTAGAAGCCAAGGAACATTATGAAACAAGCTAATCTCACAAAAACATTTAAAGAGATGCTTCGTCAAGAGAAGTTTAGTTCACAAGTAGAAATCGTACAAGCGTTACAAGAACAAGGATTTGATAACATTAATCAATCAAAAGTTTCACGTATGCTAACCAAATTTGGTGCGGTAAGAACCAGAAATGCAAAATCCGAAATGGTCTATTGTTTACCTGCAGAAATAAGCGTACCAACAACTAGTAGCCCATTAAAAAACTTAGTGATTGATATTGATTTCAATAGCTCAATGGTGGTGATACGTACTAGCCCAGGCGCAGCTCAACTCATTGCTCGATTACTAGACTCAATTGGTAAATCGGAAGGTATTTTAGGTTCAATTGCTGGTGATGATACAATCTTTAGTACACCAACTAAAGAATGTACTGTAAAAAAATTATATCAAACTATTATTGAATTGTTTGAACGAGAGCTATAGATCTTTCCATTTTGCCATATTACAACTAAATAATTTTTAACTTTTAACCTATTGACACAATTAATAAAATCGTTAATCCTATATAGTGCTGATTTCGTAACAGAAGTTGCAAAACGAAGAGGCGCATTACTCAGGTAAGTCATTTTAGGGACTGGAACCACTAATAAATGATCGAGGGGACGTAATGCCGAGGTTTGATTACTCATCCAGAAGTAATTAAATCGACTGCAAGGGCTGAATCCCTTGGGTTGTCACCTTAACAGGTGGAGCGCTTCATGGTTTGTACTTTTTAATTGTAAATAGAACATGCCCGCTCTAACTCTGTTAAAAATAAAAATTTTTAATATGAGGAATCCATGGAAACATCATTTATAATAGCTAAATTTGGTGGTACTAGTGTTGCCGATTATCCAGCAATGGTTAATAGTGCCAATATTGTAATAGCTAACCCTAACATAAAGGTTGTTGTATTATCAGCCTCCGCTGGCGTAACAAATTTGTTAGTTGCATTAGCAGAAGGACGTGACGCTGAAGTAAGATCTCAACATATTGCGAAAATTCAATCTATCCAATACAACATTCTAGAACAATTACCTGAAAATCCAAAACTACGTGCTGAAATTGACCAAATCATTGCCAATATAGCCTCATTGTCAGAAGCGGCAAGCTTAGCAACATCACCTGCGTTAACCGATGAGCTTGTTAGCCACGGTGAAATTATGTCTTCAAAACTGTTTGTCGAAATATTAAAAGAAAAACAGAAAAAAGCCATGTGGTTTGACGTACGAAAAGTTATGCGCACCAATAATAACTTTGGTAAAGCAACACCTAAAATTGAAGATATTAAACAGCTTTGTTGTGCCCATTTAAAGTCACTAGACAATAGTTGTGTCATTGTAACACAAGGGTTTATTGGCAGTGAAAGTTCTGGAAAAACCACTACTTTAGGACGAGGTGGAAGTGACTATACAGCAGCTTTACTAGGTGAAGCATTGGGTGCAACTCAAATTGATATTTGGACTGATGTTGCTGGAATTTATACTAACGACCCTCGCATTACTCCAGCAGCTAAACGCATTGATGAAATATCTTTTGCGGAGGCGACCGAAATGGCAACGTTTGGAGCAAAAGTACTACACCCAGCAACGCTAGTCCCAGCTGTACGTAGCAATATACCAGTCTTTGTTGGTTCAAGTAAAGCGCCACAAGATGGAGGAACTATTGTTTATAGCACTAATAGCATCACATCTAAATTACCTGTTTTCAGAGCATTGGCGTTACGTCGTAAACAAACCTTACTAACACTAACCAGTTTAAATATGCTACATGCACAAGGCTTTCTTGCAAATGTGTTTACGATATTAGCTAAGCATAACATTTCGGTTGATTTAGTAACTACATCAGAAGTAAGTATTGCACTAACCATCGACACTACAGGTACCAATACCAACGGAAACAGTTTATTAACAAAAGAATTATTTGATGAATTATCAACCGTTTGTCATGTCGATATTGAGGAAGATTTAGCTCTCATTGCTATTATTGGTAATAACCTAACCTCAACCAGAGGCATTGCAAAAGAAGTGTTTGGTGTATTAGATGAATTTATTATTAGGCTTTGCTGTTATGGGGCAAGTACTCACAATCTTTGTTTATTAGCAAAAAGCAATGATGCCGAGTCAATTATTAAAATTCTACATAAAACAATTTTCGAACAATAATATATAAAGGGAGATTAAACCTCCCTTTTAATTACGTTTAGTTATCTTCCTATATTCATCAAGTATATGTCCAGAGTTGGAAACATGGTCAAATACTTTAATTTTAATTAAAAAAATCATAAGATAACAAATTACCAACAGCATTTACCTACCAAATCCTTATTCATTGATTATTAAAAAATTTACCGTCATTTATTATTTTTAATCAATTGATTAAAACTATTACATTGAGCATCAACATCTGTTAGATTTTTTTATTTATTTGAGTAAACTAAAATTAATTTCAATAAAAGAAGGAAATTATCATGGGTATTATAAGTTGGGTTATTCTAGGATTAATTGCCGGCTGGATTGCAAAGTTTTTTATGCCACTAGGACGTGTAGGGGTTTTTAAAACTATTTTATTAGGCATAGCAGGAGCCTTAGTGGGTGGGTATATTAGCACCTTCTTTGGTTGGGGTAGTGTAACTGGATTTAATTTCCCTAGTTTGTTAATTTCAGTACTTGGATCGATTATACTCATTTATATCTATCGCCATTTAAAACAATAAGTTATTTTAATTTAAATTGGCGGGTAAACCGCCAATTTAAATAAGATTAAGGTTTGTATTTATAGTACATCATATTTCTTATCATCAACCTTAAAAACATCTATACAAACTCAACAAATTTAATTCAGTTATATTGTTATACGCATTTTCTCAATTTTGCTTACAAAGTTCTTAATAAGTAATTTCGTCATATCCAGAATTTTGTTATATTATCTAACAAAATCCATCAATTTTACCCTGTAGATTATAATGTTAAAAATATTCAATACATTAACACGAGAAAAAGAAATATTTCAACCAATTACCCCTAATAAAGTTGGACTCTATGTTTGTGGAGTGACAATTTACGATCTTTGTCATATTGGTCACGGACGTACTTTCGTTGCTTTCGATGTTGTCGCACGTTATTTACGTTTTTTAGGTTACGATTTAACTTATGTTCGTAATATTACTGATGTTGATGACAAAATAATTAGACGTGCGTTCGAAAATGGTGAAACCTGTGATCAACTTACAGATAGAATGCTACAAGAAATGTATACCGATTTTGATGCACTAAATATTCGTCGGCCTGATATAGAGCCTCGTGCAACTCATCATATGTCACAAATCATCAAATTAGTTGAAGAGCTTCTCGAAAAAAAACATGCATATATTGCCAATAATGGTGATGTCATGTTTTCGGTAGACAGCGATCCGAATTACGGTATTTTATCTCACCAAAATTTAGAACAATTACAAGCTGGTGCTCGAGTTGAAGTTGTTGATGTTAAACAAAATCCAATGGATTTTGTATTATGGAAAATGTCAAAACCTAACGAACCAAGTTGGGATTCACCATGGGGTAAAGGTCGCCCTGGTTGGCACATTGAATGTTCAGCAATGAACAGCTATCAATTAGGCAATCACTTTGATATTCACGGTGGTGGTTCAGATTTAATGTTTCCGCATCATGAAAACGAAATTGCCCAATCAACTTGTGCGCATAACGGTCAATATGTAAATTACTGGATGCACTCTGGTATGGTAATGATCGACCAAGAAAAAATGTCAAAATCACTCAATAATTTTTTCACTATTCGCGATGTATTAAAGCATTATGATGCTGAAACAGTACGTTATTTCTTACTATCTGGTCATTATCGTAGTCAGTTAAATTATAGTGAAGATAATTTAAAACAAGCAAGAATGGCACTTGAGCGACTATATACAGCCTTGCGTGATACTGATGCGAATCATCCATATACGACACCTGACAGTAATTATTATCGCCAGTTTTGTAACGCCATGGATGATGACTTTAATACACCAGAAGCTTATTCAACGCTTTTTGACTTGGCTCGTGAAATAAACAAAGCCAAAGCCGATAATAATATGCAACTTGCTAATGAATTAGCAGCTGAGTTACGTTATTTATCAGCAGTACTTGGATTATTAGAGCAAGATCCTGTTAAATTTTTACAAGGTGATAAGCAAGATGATGTTGATGTAGCATTAGTCGAAGCATTAATAAAACAACGTAACGAAGCAAGAGCAAGCAAAAATTGGTCTCAGGCCGATGAAGCTCGTGACAAACTAAATGCAATGAATATTGTTCTTGAAGATAGTGCAAACGGCACAACATGGCGCAAAAAAGCTAAAAGCTAAAAGCTAACATACTTAGAATTGATATTTTGATTAATAGATAAGATACTACATTAAACAGTATCAACCTTAAAATAGCACCCACAAATCTGTGGGTGTTTCTATTTGACATCAATGTAAAATTTTATTAATCGAAGTTAAAATGCCACGCAAAATATTTAGTTCCTGTTGTTCAATACGTGCACGTGTAAATAATCGACGCAAACGCCCCATAATTTGTCCTGGATGATTGGCATTAATAAACCCTGTCTGTAACAAAGTTTGTTCTAAATGCTGGTAAAATCGCTCTATATCAGCATCTATAGGAAACTCAGTTTCAGCCATATTCTCATTTTCCTTTTCAGATTGCTGATCTTCAAGATTGAGCATTGACATGCGAATTTCATAACACAAAACCTGTACCGACATGGCAAGATTTAAAGAACTATAACTAGGGTTAGCTGGAATTCCAACATGATAATGGCACTTTTGCAATTCTTCATTAGTTAAACCAACACGCTCACGCCCAAATACCAAAGCGACTTGAGTATGGAGATTTGAGGCTTCTTGAATAATCTTATCACCACACTTTTTGGGAGTTAAATATGGCCACTGTAAACTACGAGAACGCGCACTAGTACCAATCACTAAAGTACAATCAGCAATGGCTTGTTCAAGTGAAGAAAAGATTTGTGCATTTTTTATAATATCACTGGCACCTGCAGCTAACGAAATCGATTGAGAATCAGGCTTGATGATCGGATTAACTAAACAAAGGTTAGTTAATCCCATGGTTTTCATTGCTCTCGCAGCAGAGCCCATATTGCCTGTATGAGATGTTTCAACCAAAACAATCTTCACATTATCTAAATAACTCACATTGTCCTCATTATTGAAAATTACCTATAACATAGGATAAACTAAATAATTATTAATACAGTATATATTAAATTCATGGTAAAATCAGTGTCAGCCCCTCCACCATGTTATGCAATATTCAGTCAATGGAATTTATTTCAAAATTAAATTAATAAAAATTAGACAAAAGCAAAGATCTTATTGACGAGACTAAAATAATTTGCCAATGTAATAACAACATTAAAATTAACTTTGTTGATAAAAAATGAGGAGGTCAATTATGACTTTAAGTATTACCAGTAAACAAATGGATGTTACTCCTGCTATTCGTAGCTATCTAGAAGATAAATTTTCGAAGTTAGATAAATGGAGAGCACTGTTAATCAACCCTCATTTTATTTTATCGAAAGAACCAGATGGATTTATTGTTGATGCAACAATTGCCACCAAAGGAACTTCATTAGTTGCCTCTGCCAAACATATTGATATGTATGCTGCAATAAATGACCTTATTGATAAGCTTGAAAAACAACTTAATAAACTACAACACAAGAATGAATCTCGGCGTGCGGTTAACAGCATAAAAGACGCAGTATTAGAAGAAGAAATTTAATTCGTCAATTTTCTTGATTGAATAAAAAGGCACTTTGATGGTGCCTTTATTTTTTTGCTTGTTATAATACAAGCTATCTTTTTTAAATAACTAATAAAAAATGGCTACAAATCCTTTATTATCTTTGCGAAATAAAATTAATAAATTAGATAAAAAATTGTTAGAGCTTATTGCCCAGAGGCGCCAACTTTCAACACAAGTAATTCATACGAAAATTGAAGCAAACATTCCTGTGCGCGACATTAATCGTGAGCGTTCACTTATCAGAACCTTAATCAATGAAGGCAAAGACTATCATCTCGATGATATTTTCATTAAACGCTTATATCAATTAATTATTGAAGATTCTGTACTATTACAACAAAAAATCTTGCAAGAAAAGCTTAATCTCAGCACAATCACCACAGCCAAAGTTGCCTTTTTAGGCCCCAAAGGATCTTATTCGCATTCTGCTGCTCGCCGCTATGCTAGCACTCACTTAGATGAAATGATTGAATTAAGCTGTTCAACCTTTAAAGAGATTTTTGAACAAGTCGAAAATGGTGCCGTAGATTATGGAATTTTACCAATAGAAAATTCAAGTTCTGGCTCAATTAATGAAGTTTATGATTTATTGCAAAAAACTAATCTACATATTATTGGTGAGCTCTCTTTACCTATTGATCATTGTGTTCTTGCTATACAAAATTCACAGCTAGAGCAAATCGATACTATTTATAGCCATCCACAACCATTCCAGCAATGTAGTAATTTCTTAGAGAACTATCCTCATTGGAAAATCATATACTGCGATAGTACTTCATCAGCAATGGAAACTGTAGCTAAATTGAATCAACCTAATGTTGCAGCTATGGGTAATAAAGATGGTGGTGAATTATATGGGCTACAAGTCCTTGAACATAATTTTGCTAATCAAAAAGAAAACATTACTCGTTTTATTGTGTTAGCTCGTCAGCCAATAGAAGTATCTGCTCAAATCCCAGCTAAAACCACAATTCTCATGAAAACAGGTCAGCAAGCAGGTGCTTTAGTTGATGCGCTATCGGTATTACGTAACCATAACATTGTTATGACTAAACTTGAATCACGACCAATTCATGGTACGCCTTGGGAAGAGATGTTTTATATCGATTTGCAAGGTAACATTCATTCTTATGAAATGCAAACAGCTCTCAAAGAATTGGCATCAATGACTTTATATACTAAGGTACTAGGGTGCTATCCTAGTGATTCTATTGTTGCTGCAATGTAATGGCTATGACAATACAATACTTTTCGCAAGCTGTCCTGACGTGGTATGAACAATATGGCAGAAAATCGCTACCATGGCAGGTCGAAAAAAGCTCTTATCATGTTTGGTTGTCTGAAGTGATGCTACAGCAAACCCAAGTTGCAACGGTTATTCCTTACTTTAACCGTTTTATTGAGCACTTCCCACAAATAACAGATTTAGCAAAAGCGCCAATTGATGATGTATTGCATCTTTGGACAGGACTTGGTTATTATGCAAGAGCACGTAATTTACATAAAGCAGCACAATTAATTGTGGATAAATTTAATGGCATGTTCCCTACAAAGTTCGATGATGTCGTCGCACTTCCAGGCATAGGACGCTCAACAGCTGGTGCAATTTTATCTCTTGCACAAAATCAACATTATCCAATTTTAGATGGCAACGTAAAACGTGTTTTAACCCGATATTTTGCTGTTGAAGGTTGGCCTGGTATTAAAACTGTCGAAAATAAACTTTGGCAATTAAGTGCACAAGTCACACCGAAACATAAGGTAGCAAAATTTAATCAAGCTATGATGGATATTGGGGCTATGGTTTGCACACGCACTAAACCTAAATGCTCCTTATGCCCATTGCAAACCCATTGTCTAGCATATAAAACCGAAAGCTGGCAACTCTATCCCACAAAAAAAACTAAAAAAGCCATTCCCAAAAAAACAGCCTATTTTTTAATGCTGGAATATGATCATACAATTTGGCTTGAAAAAAGGCCTCCGTCTGGTATTTGGGGAGGATTGTATTGTTTTCCTCAATTTTCAAGTAAACAAGCAATAACTGACTGGTTAAAAAAACAAGGTATCGAAACAACAGCACCAAAGCAACTTGTTGCATTTCGCCACACATTTAGTCATTTTCACTTAGATATCTTTCCTATTTATTGTGTCATTACCAAGTATACAAAAGGTTTTAATGAACATAGTGGCTATTGGTATAAACTAAAATCTAACAACGCAAAAATAGGTCTTGCTACCCCTGTTTATAACTTATTAAAACAAACAATTTAATCACGATTTATTATCAATATTGGTGCACTTTTTAGTGCATCATTATTATTCTTGTTTAACTATAATTTGCTAAGCACATTAGATCATACGGCTTTAGTTCAGTTTACTTATTTTATGGTTGGATTGTTATTTCTGAAATAGATTCTTAATCTATTAAGTATCATAATTTATTTTTATACTGAAACACATACTTACCTGAAAGTTTTTGACAGCCACAATAATAACTAGATATAAGTTTAAATTAAATATGCATAGCATATTTGATCAGTTGCTTTTTTAATAGCTGACTATTATCAATAACATTCATACCAATTGTTCTTAACGTCTTTTTCAACAAATTATCACCATTAAACATATCTTGAATAGTTTGCATGGCCGTGAGCATAACTAACGCATCTTTGCGACGATTAAACTCAAATGATTTTAAATTTTTTACAAGCCCAATATCTTTATTAGTTTCAGTTAATTGTTTAATGGTTGAAACTAATAAAGCGGAATCTTGAAAACCTAAATTTACCCCTTGCCCCGCTAAAGGGTGAATAGTATGAGCTGCATCGCCAATAAGCACTAACCGATGCTTAATAAATTGTTTAGCAAACCGCGCTTTTAATGGGAATACCATTCTAGAGTTAATTAACTGACATTTACCGACTTTATCACCAGTCAACCGAAATAATTCGTTCGAAAATTCTGATTCAGAAAGTGAAGTTAAAGTTGACGCATTATCTGGTTTTGTCGACCAAACTAAACAACTTTTATTTACATTCCAAAGAGGAAGAAAAGCAATAATTCCATTGGGATAAAACACTTGCCTAGCACAGGATTGATGAGGATATTCAGTTTGAACAGTTGTAATCACAGCATGATGAAGATAATCACGCTCAAGAACAGAAATATTTTCACTCCTACGCACCCAAGAATGAGCACCATCAGCCCCTATCATTAATTTAGCTTGTAAAACAGCTTTATTTGCAAGTGTCAAAAAGACAAAATCATCATTAAATGTACAATCAACTGCTTCATGGCTATAAATTTTAATATTCGAACAGTTTAAGGCAAACTGGTAAAGGTAATGAGAAATGACATTATTTTCAATTATGTATCCAAGATTAGAATAACCGTAATCTTTGGCTTGGGCAGACAAATGGGCTTGACCATTTTTTTCCCATACACCTATCTCAGTAAATTCCTGTACACGGTTGCTATTGCATAAATCATCCCATATACCAATTTTTGAAAAGTAGCGCTGGCTAGCGCCATTAATAGCAGAAGCTCTAATACTTATTTCAGCATGAGGCAAGAATTCATGCTGACAAAGTTTAGTATCTATAATCGCAATGTTTAAATCACATTGGCTAAGTGCACAAGCAGTGGCTAAACCAACTAATCCACCACCAACAATTACTACGTCAAATTGTAAATTCATACTAAATAAATGCAACTATTTATTATCATCTAACTTATTATCACTTTTTGATTCAACTTCGTCATCATTCATCGCTTTTTTAAAGCCTTTCAACGCTAAACCAAGATCCGAACCTAAATTACGTAACTTCTTAGTGCCAAATAATAAAATCACTACGGCAAGAAACACTAAAAGATGTGGAATGCTAAAAGACATAATCAAATCCTCTCAATAAATACAACGCTCTGTTAGGATAAGCTTTAAAACAGATTCTATAGGAAACTGATTATACTCTTTTTGTGAAGGGATTTCATGAATAGTTCAAAAATAAAAAAAGACCTGTATAAAACTATACAGGCCAACATGAAATATAAGGAATATAAGGAAAGAAAACAATGAAAAATCCTTACCCTGCTTATTATCCATTTTTTTTCGCTTTCGTCAACGTTTTTATTTATTTTTTCAATTTAAATTATTTCCACATAAAAATATAAATCAAATAAAATCATAATGATATAAAAAAGCCACCATTAAGATACCTTTGATAAATATCAAATAAACAATAAAAAACTTTTAATTAACACAGTAATAAATTTTTTAGCGCAAAAATACGCATTCTCAAGCAGAAAAAAATAATGAATAGTTTTTTTCCAAAAAAAAATCAACAACTATAAAAAAATGAAAAAACAAGATAAAAAAACAAGATATAAAATAAAAAAACAAATTAGCATAGGAATAAAACCAAACTAATAGATTTTCAATGTTATTAACGTATACAAAAACAAAAAAAATACATTATAATTAATAAACTTATGCAAGAAATAATGGTTCAAAGATGAATACAATTAAAAATAATAATATTAAAACTTTTAAAGATAGACTATATAGCTCAATGCAAGGTTTATCTGTATCGGCCTTCGCTAAAAAATGTGATATGTCAGAAACAGTAATCCGAGATTATTTATCTGGTAAAACATATCCATCACTTACACGTTTAGAAGTTATTGCTGAAAAATGTAATGTTTCCTTTAATTGGCTTGCTACTGGACATAAATTAGAAGTATTAGATCCTAAAGACAGTGAAGAAGTCTATAACGAAAATATTTATCGTATCCCTGTATATAAAAAACAGTTACCAACAAAAGAAGAAGCACAAAAAGAGCGTTTTGTTAGAGAAACGCCTCCAGTAATGAATTATCCTATTGTTGAAGGTTGGGTTAAGCATCGAGGTTTGGATGCTAAAAAATTAATTATATACTGGGCTAAAGGCGATTTAATGTCGCCAGAAATCAAAAATAATAACGGATTAATTCTTAATACAGAAATAAATGAGATTATTGATGGTGCAATCTATTTAATTGAATATGAAGATATTACCTTTTTGAGAAAGATTCGTTTAACTCTCAATGGATGGTTGTTAATCTGCAATAATAGCCAATATCCGACTATTGAAGTACCTAAAGTAGACTTTCATAAATATCATATTGTTGGACGCGTTGTACTTATTATAAAAGATATATTTTAAGACCATTAGTGGCTATATATTGACGTTCAAGATATAATCATAATATGAGGAAATATAAAACATCATATTTCCTCATCAGCTTTTTAATATTTATAATATTATAAATCGCAGATATATCTAAAATTTCATGTAACAATTTAATGCATAGATAATTTACATATATTTGCGCTATCCTCGTTTTTTATATCATTGATTGTATTATCAATGAAAAACTCTATTATTTGTCAGGCCGAATATGTATCGATTTTTTGAAAAATTAGTATCACCTTATCCAAAAGTTGAATATCAATGTATGCCTAAAAATTTTTTTAATTTCATATGGCAATCAACTAAAGGAACTCGCTTATTTCTACTATTATTAATTATTCTTAGTGCATTCGCTGGCGCTTTTGAAGCCTTTTTATATGCAGCTCTTGGTAGGGTTATTGATTGGCTTGCAGCTGTTGAACCTAGCAAATTTTGGCAACAAGAAAAAACAACATTAGTAATATTAGCCTTAATCATCATAGCAAGTACAATTATTATTGGATTACAAACTATTATAAAACATCAATGCCTGGCTGGTAATTTTCCAATGAGAATGCGTTGGAACCTTCATCGGTTGGTACTCAATCAAAGTATGCGTTTTTTCCAAGATGAATTTGCCGGTAGAATATCAGCCAAAGTCATGCAAACAGCGCTTGCAGTTCGTGATACTTGCTTTTTAGTGACGGAGATTTTTATCTATGTCTTTATTTCGTTTATTACTATGGCAACAATCATCGGGCAATTAGATCTTTGGCTATTAATTCCATTTATAGGCTGGTGTCTAATTTATGGTATTGCTATGTATTATTTTATTCCTCGTCTAAGTAAAGTTGCTAGCATGCAAGCAGATGCTCGTTCTACGATGACAGGACGAGTAACCGATGCCTATACCAACATCATGACAGTAAAACTTTTTTCTCATGCTGGCAATGAGGCAAAATACGCTAAAGAATCAATGGATGATTTTTTAGTCACTGTCAATAAACAAATGCGCTTAGTCAGTAGCTTTGAAATTGTTAATCATTTAATGTCTATTTTGTTGATACTAAGCACTACAGGTATTGCCTTATGGCTATGGAGTAATCAATTAATTGGTGTTGGTGCAATTGCAACAACAACCGCTGTAGCGCTTCGATTAAACGGTTTTTCACATTGGATTATGTGGGAATTGGCAGCTTTATTTGAGAATATTGGCATAGTTAAAGATGGGATTAATACTTTTTCAGCCACTAAAACAGTTATTGATCAACCTAATGCAACATCACTTCATGTTACCCAAGGGAAAATCGAATTTAAGCACATCCATTTTGCTTATGATAAAAAACAACACAATTCAATTATTGAAGATTTAAATTTAACAATCAAACCTGGTGAAAAGATTGGTTTGGTCGGTCGTTCTGGAGCTGGAAAATCAACGCTTATTAATTTATTACTTCGTTTTTACGATTTACAAAGTGGTAATATTTTTATTGATGGTCAAGATATTACTGCCGTTAGTCAAGAAAGCTTACGTTCTAAAATCGGTATGGTGACACAAGATACTTCGTTATTGCATCGCTCAGTACGAGAAAACTTACTTTACGGTAACAAAAATGCTTCTGAAAAGGAGATGAGAGAAGCAGCCAAAAAGGCTCATGCAGATAAATTTATTCAAACACTCGTTGATACAAGAGGTAAAACAGGATACGACGCTTTTGTTGGTGAACGAGGTATAAAATTATCCGGAGGGCAAAGGCAACGTATTGCCATTGCTCGCGTCATTTTAAAAAATGCCCCTATTTTATTATTAGATGAAGCAACAAGTGCATTAGACTCTGAAATTGAGCAAGCAATTCAAGAAAGTCTATATACTTTAATGGAAGGAAAAACCGTTATTGCTATTGCCCATCGATTATCTACAATTGCGGCAATGGATAGACTAATCGTACTTGATCAAGGTAAAATAATCGAACAAGGAACCCATCAAGAATTATTAAACAAGAATGGTTTATACGCACAGCTTTGGAAACATCAGAGCTGTGGTTTTTTAGCCGATAACTTTTAATTTACAAAGAAGGTCAGGACTTATACTAAATATATGTATCCTGACCACACTTTATTAATTAATAAAATTTTTATAGAATTCCGATTCAAATCGCATAACTGCACTATTTTTGGGCTCTCCTTTATTATCAGCTTGGTATCCTGATAATAGCTGCACAAATGCAACATATTCCCCTTCAGACTTTTGGATAAATCCAGCTAAGTTATAGCAACCTTGAATATAACCTGTTTTGGCTCGTATTGTTTCTTTAAAAGGTGCTTGATTAAGACTTTTTCGATTCTGCAAAGTACCATCAACTCCAGCAATTGGTAACATTTCAATAATTCTTAATTTTGTATTATTAGCTGCAATATATTGTAGAATTTCCATTAACTTATCGGCGCTAACCAAGTTTAATCTAGATAATCCAGAACCATCAGCAATAACTAAATTTTCTAAATTTATACCCGCTTTTTTACGTAAAATTTGCTTAACAGCATCACCGCCATTACGCCATGTACCTTGAACATTATAATAATGGGCCCCTAAAGTCCTAAATATAGCATCTGCATACAAATTATTTGATTTTTTAAGCATAACTGTCAACAGTTCAGAAAGTTGAGCTGATTGGCTAGAGGCTAATAATGACAACTGAGCATTAGTCCTTTGATTACGTTCAATAATAGTTCCTGTATACGTTATTTTTTTTTGTTTAAGCTCATTTTTTAAAATTTTCGAAAAATATTCAATACTATCAATTACTGCAAATTTTAACGGTATTTTATCTGAACTTACAGCAATGCATCCTGATAAATAGTAATGGTTTTTATCTGAGTAGTTTACATCTAATTCACAATATTTATCATTTAAATCCTTACTATTAGCAGCAATAGTTCTGACATCACCAGTAAGAATAATAGGAGTATTGGAAGATACCGTAACAGAGGCTTTGGAACCGACCTTACCCGGAATAATGGTTGCATTAAAACAGTTATTATCAATAATAGCTGCAGATGGCGGAGCACTATAACATGCAGTTAAGTTATTCCAGGACCAGCCCGATGCTTTATCATGACTTGTAAAAATTGAAGTATCCAAAATCACATTTCCTGAAATTTTCTCAATACCTTTTTGGCTCAGTGTTGCAATCATGCTTTTTAATCGATCACGAGTAAAAGTTGGATCTCCACTTAATTGAATAATAAGATCACCATTTAACTGTTTATTACTTATTGAGCCATTGGTTTGTATACGAGTTATAAAACGGAAATCATTACCCAGTTCGAGCTGAGCAGCTAACGCAGTTATCACTTTTTGAGTGCTTGCTGGTTGTTTGAATTGATTACTTTTATATTTTGCTAATGTTTTAGGATTACGCCCAACAGATTGAACCAAAATGGATAAATCACTTCCTTTAGGTAAAGAAGATATATAAGGCTCTACTGGTTGTGCATATAATAATCCCGAAATAAAAGGAAGAAGAGTGAGAATAATTATCCTAAATTTTATCATAAATACTGGCTCAAAATATTATTAAATTAAAACAGTTAAATAAGACTTGCAAATATAACTTTTTTTGATTTAGCTAGCAATATATACTCTATCACTTTTATAATTATATATTACGGTTAAATTGGATAAACCAACTATTCAAATTATCTAAAATCAATTAAAACTAGGTAATATAAATATGATGCAAAGTTCATTAGGATTTCCAATAGATACCATGTTGGTATTTGTTATGCTAGCCTTGGCTGCAATTATTGTTGATTTATATGCTCACCATAACGATAAACCTATCAGTTTAAAAAATGCCATTATATGGTCACTTTTTTGGATAATTGTTGCACTGGGGTTTGCACTATTTTTATACATTCATCATGGGAGTACTACTGCTAGCTTATTTGTTGCTGGTTACGTCCTTGAAAAAGCACTATCTGTCGATAATTTGTTTGTCATTATGGCTATTTTTTCTTGGTTTTCAGTACCTAATAATTATCGACATCGCTTACTTTATTGGGGAGTTATTGGCGCTATTATATTCCGCGCCATATTTGTTGTAATTGGAACAGGTTTGTTATATTTAGGTCCTTGGATGGAATTAGCTTTTTCAATATTAGTAGCTTGCACTGGAATAATAATGCTAAAAAATCAAGATAATGATCAAGACATAAAGGATTATTCAAATCACTTAACTTTTCGCATCGCCAAACGTATTTTTCCATCTTACCCCAAAATTGTCGGCCATCACATTTTATTAACCAAAAAACAACTTGATAGAGAACTTGCAAAACCTGAGAATAGCAATTTAGTTGGTAAAATACCTAAAAGTATTTTTTATGCTACACCGCTGTTTTCATGTATTGTTGTAATTGAGTTAAGTGACGTTATCTTTGCGTTTGATTCTGTTCCTGCCGTGATTGCTGTAAGCCAAGAACCGTTAATTGTCTATAGCTCAATGATTTTTGCTATTTTGGGTCTTAGAACTATGTATTTTATTTTACAAGCCATGAAACAGTATTTAGCTCATCTTGATAAGGCAATTATCTGTTTACTCTTTTTTATTGCCGGAAAATTGGCTTTAAATGCAAGTAACCATCTATTTGGATACGGTATTGATATAGATCCAATTACCAGTCTTTATATCGTTTTAGGCACACTAGCTTTAGGAATTATTGCTAGCATCATCTGTCCGAAAAAATAAAGTGCGATAATTAGAATAAAAATATTGGCAGGTTTTCCTGCCATTTTTAGTATAAATTTATTGACGTTTTAAAGATCGAATAAAATAACTTACACCTAAAATAACAAACCAAATAGGTGTTGCCACTAATGCCTGGCGAGTATCGATCTCAAAAGTAAGTAATACAATCACGAAGGCAAAAAAAGCCAAACAGACGCAGCACATAAAAATACCACCTGGCATTTTAAATTGAGATTGTTCATGTAAGTTTATTTTTTTGCGACGATAAGCAATATAAGAAATAAGAATCATCGACCAAATAAACATAAATAAAATAGCCGAAATTGTAGTTACTATAGTAAAAGCTTCCATGACATTAGGCACTAAATAAATCAAAACAACTCCACCAAACAAACATGTGCACGAGAATAATAGCCCATTAGCCGGTACAGAGCGACTTGATAATTTACCAAACGGTTCTGGAGCATCTTGTTTTTTAGCAAGCCCAAACAGCATTCTGCTTGTTGAGTAAATACCACTATTAGCAGATGATGCTGCTGAAGTTAATACTACAAAATTAATAATACTTGCAGCAGCGGGCAAGCCAATTAGAGTGAATAATTCTACAAAAGGACTTTTGTTTGGAGAAATAAACATCCATGGCGTTACACTCATAATAATGATTAAAGCAAAAACATAGAAAAAGATGATACGCGCAGGCACTGAATTAATTGCACGAGGCAAATTTTTGCACGGATCAACGGTTTCTGCTGCAGTTGTGCCAACTAACTCAATCCCAACAAAAGCAAAAATAGCAATTTGAAATCCAGCAAAAAAACCCATACTACCATGAGGGAAAAAGCCCCCGTATTCCCACAAATTCGAAAATGCAGCTGTGGTACCCGTTTGTTCGGAATGAAAAGCAGTCAAAATGAGTACGAGTCCAATTCCTATCAATGCTAAAATTGCAATAATCTTAATCATTGAAAACCAAAATTCTGTTTCACCAAACATTTTTACCGTTAATAAGTTTAGTGTTAAAAGTAAGGCAACTGTTAATAACATTGGTATCCATGACTGCAGTTCAGGAAACCAATGTTGCGCATATCCAGCAATTGCAATAACGTCGGCAATCCCTGTAATTACCCAACAAAACCAATATGTCCAACCAGTAAAAAATCCAGCCCAAGGCCCCAAAAGGTCATTGGCAAAATCACTAAAAGATTTGTACTTTAAATTAGAAAGAAGGATTTCCCCCATCGCACGCATAACAAAAAAAAGGATAAAACCAATAATCATATAAACAAAAATAATAGAAGGACCAGCAAGACTAATTGTCTTTCCTGAACCCATAAATAAACCAGTCCCAATTGCCCCACTGATTGCAATTAATTGAATATGACGGTTAGAAAGATTTCGCTTCAGATCATTTTTTGAGGATGTAATGCTCATCGCTATTATTTCCTTTTATTTTCTATATTTCTCGACTTACTAAGAGTCTAGGACTATAAAGTCTATAGAATAAAATCGCAAGTTGAATTGTTATGAAAACTTTTTATGGATTCATAATAATTATCTGTAGTTTCTTATAATAGAATTGTGTAGCATAACCAGCCATATTGCTTAACTTATTATAATTATTTTCCAAGATGAAAAAAAAAGATCGTTATTATTATTTTTATTTTTTTAGTATTTTACTTGTTTTATCTATTTTTATTGGTAGCCAATACTATTCAAATAAACCAACTAATCAAGGCCAACAATATAAAGATGGGAAATTATCTTTACCACTTAACATTAATCAGCCTCAATTAAATATTCCTGTCAACATATCAGACTACATTATTCAAATAGCTAAAATTAAATCGTCATCGCCTTCTTTATATAAAAAAAATGAACATATTTATAAAGCAATAAATGAGTGGATTAGCCGTTCTTTAATGGTTGATGAATTTTACAAGGTAGGACTTAACAGTTACGAAATGGTTGGACAAGATGGGTATGGCAATGTACATTTAACAGGCTACTACACTCCGATAATCAAAGCAAGGCATCAACCAACAGCAGAATTTAAATACCCTATTTATAAGATGCCGGTTGTTAGTGATGAAGAACAACTACCAAATCGTGAACAAATTTATAATGGAGCTCTTTCTGATAGAGATCTTGAAATTGCATACAGTAATTCCTTAATGGATAACTTTATTATGGAAGTACAAGGTAGTGCCTATATTGATTTTGAAGATGGTTCACCTTTAGTCTTCTTCAGCTATGGAGGTAAAAATAATTATGGCTATTCTAGTATAGGAAGATTATTAGTAGAACAAGGCGAAATAGAAAAAGAAAAAATTTCTATACAATCAATTAAAGATTGGGCAAAAAACAAACCAGAAAATCAAATTAAAGCTTTACTAATTCAAAACCGTTCATTTGTTTTTTTTAATCCACAATATAATGCTGAAGTTACGGGTGCGGCTGAAATACCTTTGGTTGCAAATGCATCAGTCGCATCGGATAAATCAGTCATTCCTTTAGGATCTGTAGTATTAGTTGATGTGCCGCTTCTTGAAGACGATGGGCAATATCGAGGCAGACGAGAAACTCGACTTATGATTGCACTTGATGTAGGTGGTGCTATAAAAGGTCAACATTTTGACCTTTATCTAGGAATAGGAGATAAAGCAGGAAAATTAGCCGGATACTATAACCATTATGGACGCGCATGGGTACTACAGCCTTAAACTACTAACGTCGACGCCATCAAAAGAACCTGTTAGAATAAAGTAATACAAGCTGAATTAAGGATAACTCATGAGATTATGTGACAGAGATATCGAAGCATATTTAAAAAATGGTAAATTAAAAATAACACCACAGCCTGCAGCAGGCTGTATTAATGGTGCGACTGTTGATGTTAGATTAGGTAATCAATTTCGTACTTTTCGAGAACATACTACACCTTATATAGATTTAAGTGGTCCAAAAGAAGAAGTATCTGCAGTCTTGGAACGAGTGATGAGTGAAGAAATAGTATTACCTGAAGGTGACGCCTTTTACTTACATCCTGGTGAGTTAGCATTAGCTGTAACTTTAGAATCAGTCACTATTCCTGACGATTTAGTTGGCTGGTTAGATGGCCGTTCATCACTTGCTAGATTAGGTCTAATGGTTCACGTTACAGCTCATCGTATCGACCCTGGCTGGCAAGGACAAATTGTATTAGAATTTTATAATTCAGGAAAAATTCCATTAGCACTTAGGCCTGGAATGACAATCGGCGCGCTCAGTTTTGAAACGCTAACTGGTCCTGCTACAAGACCATACAATCGGAGGTTAGATGCAAAATATAAAGACCAGTATGGTGCTGTTGCCAGTCGTATTGATAAAGACTGAATAATCGATAACCATAACGAAGGAACATTAATATGATCAAAAAAATATTGGTTATTCTATTTGCTTTAATTTTAGTCATAACAATTAGTGTTGTTTCATTGATTGTTTTTGTTGATCCCAACAACTTTCGTGGGTTTATTTCTGATACAGTTAAAGATAAAACAGGATATGAATTATCCATCGATGGAAATTTACGTTGGCATATATGGCCGCAAGTGAGTATTTTAACTGATTCAATTAAGCTAACTGATGCAGGAGCTTCAAAACCCCTTCTAACTGCAGATAATATGAGATTAGACGTTGAGTTACTACCTCTATTCTCCAAAAAATTATCTGTCAAAAATGTTTTTATAAAATCAGCAGTTATCAGTATCACCAATGAAAGTAAAGGTAATATTGCAAAAAATGGTACAAAAACATCATCTAATACAACCACGAATAAACCAACTGATTCTAAAGATCAAAAAATTTCATCTAATTGGAAATTTAGCTTAAATAAATTTGAAGTTAGTGATAGTACTGTGACATTACAACATAATAATGATTTAATTAACTTTAGAAATATTAATCTAGTGTTAGAACAAAATAGTGAAAAAAATATTTCCATCGATTTAAAAGGTAATATAGATAAAAATCAACAAGATTTATCTTATTTGATACATGCATATGTCGATTTAAATCAATTTCCAGAACAAGCGTTAATCGATTTAAAGAAATTAGATTTCATTTATAAAGGTGTAGACAATTCAACAAAAGAGCTAAAAGGTAACATTAGCGGTGTATTTAACTACCAACATCCACAAATGTTACTTAAAAGCCAAAATTTAACTTTTTCAATTAATGAAAATCATTTTACTGCCACAATAAATGCTGATTTAGCAAATAAACCATATATAAATTTGCAGTTAAATTCAGATAAAATCGATCTCACTTCGTTCTTGAAAACAAGTCAAAATTCAAATAAAGAAGCAAATCCTCAACAAACTTCACCAGTGGTGTCGAATGTCACAAAA
This sequence comes from Gilliamella sp., assembly GCF_024104075.1. Taxonomy (NCBI): domain Bacteria; kingdom Pseudomonadati; phylum Pseudomonadota; class Gammaproteobacteria; order Orbales; family Orbaceae; genus Gilliamella; species Gilliamella sp. The sequence continues at coordinate 55,775 of NZ_JAGGHR010000007.1, forward strand.
ATCAATAATGAATTAAACTTTCTGAATAATTTTAATGCTAAAGCTAAATTAAATATTAAACAGATTAATGCTAACAAAGTAACATTAAATAATATTGACATTGATATGACCAATGAGGAAGGTATTGCAATATTTAAAAAGATTAACTTTGATATTGCTAATGGCCATATAGCTGCAACTGGTTTAGCAAATGGTAAACAAAAAAGTACACTAATGAAGCTTAATACCAAAATATCCAATGTTGATTTAAATACATTTTTTAATCAATTAAATATAGCACATGATCTAGAGGGTTTATTTAACGCTACTGGAGATTTAGAAAGCAACAGCTTATCTGGTTCAAAAATCTTAGCCAACTTGCAAGGAAATTTGAATATAGTAGTAACTAATGCAAGGCTAAATAATTTAAATATTCAAAGAATCATCCAAAATACGGCAACTCAATATTCAAAGGACATCATGACTCCTGAAAATCAAAAAAAATATACTGAATTCCATAAAATTTCAGCTATTGGTAATTTGAGGCAAGGTAATTTGCAATTGTCGACATTAAATGCCAATTCTGAAACTCTTGATGTCATTGATGGATCAGGGCGAGTTGGTTTTTTAAAACAAGATTTGGATGTTAATTTGAATTTAAAAATATTAGGTGGCTGGAACGGTAAAAGTGAAACAATTAGTAAACTGCAAAAGTTAACAATACCACTACGTATTTATGGGCAATTTGCTAATCTTCATTATCAAATAGATATGAGTAAATTAATTACCGATGCACTAAGCGATAAATTACAAGACCGTTTAGACAAACTCCGCGAAAAATTAAAAACTCATGACTCTAAAGATAATTCAAAATCTAAATCTAAATCAAAAGCTGCAGATATCTTAGGCGAGCTAATAAGAAAGTAACAAGAAAAAAGGTGAAGTTGAGCAAATTCATCTTCACCTTTTTATGTTTAGAAGTTAAACTTTTTATAAAATAAACTTACTTAGATCTTCATCTGCAACAAGCTTATCTAAATGATCGCTTACATATTTAGCATCAATAGTTACAGTTTCTCCACCGAGTTCACTAGCTTCGAATGAAACATCTTCCATCAAGCGTTCCAAAACAGTATGCAACCTGCGGGCACCAATATTTTCATTTTGCTCATTTACTTGCCATGCTGATTCCGCAATTTTACGAATACCATCCGAGGTAAAATCGATGTTAACTCCTTCAGTTGCCATTAGAGCTTTATACTGAACAGTAAGTGAAGCATTTGGTTCGGTTAAAATACGTTCAAAATCTTCACTTGTTAGAGCTTGTAATTCAACCCTAATTGGTAATCTGCCTTGTAATTCAGGAATTAAATCAGATGGATTTGCTGTTTGGAAAGCACCTGATGCAATGAACAAAATATGATCCGTTTTAACAGATCCATGTTTAGTCGACACTGTACAACCTTCAACCAATGGTAAAAGATCTCGTTGTACTCCCTCACGTGAAACATCTGGGCCTGAAGAATTACCACGTTTACAAACTTTATCTATTTCATCAATAAAAACAATTCCATTTTGTTCTACTGCTTCAATCGCCTCATGTTTAAGATCATCAGGATTAACCAATTTAGCAGCTTCTTCTTCAATGAGTTGTTTGAGCGCATCTTTAATCTTCATTTTACGTGATTTTGTTTTTTGTCCACCTAAATTTTGAAACATTGACTGTAATTGATTGGTCATCTCTTCCATACCTGGAGGAGCCATAATTTCAACACCAATATTAACACCAGCTAATTCGATTTCTATCTCTTTGTCATCAAGTGAACCTTCACGTAATTTTTTGCGGAAAGCTTGTCTTGCTGTTGTATTATTATCTTCAACTTGTCCCCACCCATCTTTAGCTGGTGGTACAAGTACATCCAAAATGCGCTCTTCAGCTAATTCTTCCGCTCGATTACGATTGCGTTCAATCGCCTCTTGACGGATCATTTTTACTGCAGAATCAGTTAAATCCCGAATAATTGAATCAACTTCTTTCCCCACATAACCAACTTCGGTAAACTTAGTTGCTTCTACTTTAATAAACGGTGCATGCGCTAATTTGGCTAGACGTCTTGCAATTTCAGTTTTACCAACACCTGTTGGCCCAATCATAAGTATATTTTTTGGTGTAACTTCATGACGTAATGTTTCATCTAGTTGCATACGGCGCCAACGATTACGTAACGCAATTGCAACAGAACGTTTTGCTTTTTCTTGCCCAATAATATGTTGATTTAGTTCGCTTACAATTTCACGAGGAGTCATTTCAGACATAGTTAAATTTCTCTTAAATCAGATTAATAATTAAGTTCTTCAATTGTTTGGAAATTATTGGTATAAACACAAATGTCTCCAGCAATCGATAATGATTTTTGCACAATATCATGTGCAGAAAGTGAGGTATTATCTAGTAGTGCTCGTGCCGCTGCTTGCGCATAAGGGCCTCCAGAACCAATAGCAATTAAGTCATCTTCTGGTTGAATGACATCACCAGTACCTGTAATAATCAATGATGCACTTTCATCAGCAACAGCAAGTAGTGCCTCTAGCTTACGTAGCATTCTATCTGTTCGCCAGTCTTTAGCTAGTTCGACAGCTGCTTTAGTTAAATGTCCTTGATGCATCTCTAGTTTTCTTTCAAACAGTTCAAATAGTGTAAAAGCATCTGCTGTACCGCCAGCAAAACCTGCAATCACTTTGTTATTATATAAACGACGAACTTTACGAGCATTTCCCTTCATAATAATACGCTCGCCGAGCGTAACTTGCCCATCGCCACCTATAACCACTTGACCTTCACGACGGACACTGACAATTGTCGTCATATTCTGCTCCTTCTTTCACTTAAGTAACTTTATTCGGAATGAATAGACTATATATAGGGATGATTAATATAATTTCAACATTTTAATTTGAAGATATTGTTAATTTATTTTAAAAAAATTTCTGGAAATATAGCGTTTGCGAATAAAAACTATTTTGGTTGAAAGTCAATTGTCATTATTTTTACTTGATTATAAAATGTGCTCGCAGGTTTTGGAATAATAGCTTGTTTAGTTGCAGAAAGGGCTTCTCGACATAATGCATCATCACCACCTTTTGCACTCACATCAAGCAATAAACCATCGGGTGCAATTTGAATTTCTAATACACAATTTCGGCCACTATATAATTTATTAGGATTAATAAACTTATTACTAATCGCATTTTGAACTAATGATTTGTATTTATTTAGCTCTCCATCAGAAACACCTTTACGACTAGCAGCACCACCTGATGGATTAGATGTGCCTGATGTTAACCCGTTTAGTAAATTATCAAGTTCTTTATCTTTTTTAGCTTGTGCAGCTCGCTTAGCTTTATCGGCAGCAGCTTTTTCAGTGGCTTGCTTTTTTGCTTGCTCTTCTTTCTCTTTAGCTAACTCAGCTTGTTTTTGTTCATTTTCAATTCTCTGCTTTTCTATAATTTCCTGTTCGGCTTTAGCTTTAGCTTCTTGTTCAGCTTTTTGTTTAGTTAACTCTTCTTGTTTACGTTGATTTTCCTCACGTTGCTTTTCTAATAGCTCTCGCTCAGCTTTTAATTTAGCTTCTTGCTCAGCTTTTTGTTTAGCCAATTCCGCTTGCTGTTGTTCTAAACGCTGCTTTTCAGCTTGTCTTTGCTGCTCTTCTAACTGTTCTTTAGCTTTACGTTCATCTTCTTCTTTTTGCCTTGCTACCCGTGCCGCCTGTGCAGCCTCTGCCTCTTTCTTTTGTAGTTCTTCTACTTTTAAGCGCTCTCTTTCTAACTCTTTAAGTCGTTGCTGTTGAGCCAGTTGCTGTTCTTGTAAAGCTTGAGCCTGCTCTTCTATTTGTTGCTGCCTTTGTTGCTCAGCCCGTTTTTGGCTAATCTGTGTTTTTAGTTGTCTTTGGTATTGTTCATCCATTACAGAAGGATCAACCATAATAGCATCAATAGAATTGCCGTTAAAGCTACCATAATTAACATCATTACTATACATAACTCGGTAACCTAAAATAATAATTAAAATCATATGTAGTATAATAGATATTACAATAGCTATACTTAATTTTGAATTTGACTTATGAGACATTGCTGACATCTTTTATAATATTTAAATTGGTTGAGTCATTAATCCTACAGACTTAACACCTGCTGATTGTAATAAATTCAACGCTTTTATAATTTCTTCATAGGGAACATCTTTAGCTCCACCAACTAAAAACACAGCCTTTTCATTAAGCAACATCTGTTGCTTAACTTCTGCAACAATTTTTTCTTGTGGTAAATTAGCTTGACGGTCCTGCTCAATAATTAGAGCATAAACTCCAACGCCTGACACTTCAATAATGATTGGTTTAGTTTCTGATGGTGAAATCGTCTTAGATTCCGATGCTTCAGGTAGATCAACTTCAACACTTTGACTAATAATTGGTGCCGTTGCCATAAAAATAAGCACTAATACTAATAGTACATCAAGTAAAGGTACTATATTGATCTCAGATTTAGTCGAATAACGAGAACGTCTGCTTCTACTCATAATTATTTCCTAACAGCAACTGCTTGGCGTTGTAAAATTGCAGAAAATTCATCAATAAAGTTAAGATAGCTTTGTTCAATTCGACTCACACTCAATGATAAACGATTATAAGCAAGTACGGCAGGAATAGCAGCAAATAGACCAATTGCGGTTGCAATTAATGCTTCAGCAATCCCTGGCGCAACCATCTGTAACGTTGCCTGTTTAACTGCACCTAAAGAAATAAATGCATGCATAATTCCCCAAACAGTACCAAACAAACCAATATATGGACTAATAGAACCTACTGTACCTAGAAAAGGAATGTGTAATTCAAGGATATCAAGTTCACGATTCATAGCTAAACGCATAGAACGCAATGCTCCATCTAAAGCAGATTCTGCCATATTTGGATTAATTTGATAAAGCCGTGAAAACTCCTTAAAACCTGAATAAAAAATATGCTCTGTACCACTAATTTCTTCTTTATAAAATTTCGCTTTATCAAATAAAATATTTAAATCATCAGCAGCCCAAAAACTATTATCAAATTCCTCAACTTGTTTTTTAGCTTTTCCTAAAATCTTACTCCGTTGAAATATAATAGCCCATGATATAACAGAAAAAGTAAGTAGCAATAACATAACACATTGTACTAACAACCCCGCTTGCAAAAATAGATTAATAATGTTCAGATTTTCCACTTATATAAACTCCAAAACTAATAACTTAGGAAGCCCGCATGGCTTCATCTTAGCGATATCTACACAGGCAATAAGCACATCTGCTGTGCTGATAACTCGTTCATTTTGATTAACAATAGTCTGTTTGAAAATAATAGATGCTTTGCGAGTTTGATCCACCTTAGTACTAATAGTAAGCATATCATCTAAACGAGCAGGAAAATGGTAGCTAATATCCATTTTTTTAACAACAAACGCAATATTTTCTTGTAATAAGGTCTGTTGGCTAATTCCTAGTTGTCTTAAAATTTCAGTCCTTGCTCTTTCAAAAAATGCTAGATATCTAGCATGATAAACTACACCGCCTGCATCTGTGTCTTCATAATAAACTCTTGCATTCCAATTGAATTGTTTCATATCCAAATCACACTAATCAAATTTGGTGTTATTATATCTGAATATAAACTTCGCTGCACTATGATATAAAAAACAGCAAATGAAAACAATTATCATTTTCCTTTATTGCTAATATTTTACTTACTAATTAAAAAGGTGACTATTTGTCACCTTTTTATTAATTTATACTTGATATTATTTGTTATTAGTTTCTTTTTCGCTACCCCTTTCAACTAACAAACCTGTAACAGCCGATAGCATACATGCAGCAATAATTCCTATAAACCACAAAATGTAATACATAATAGTTCCTTAATAAAGAGAATGTTTATTATTTTCAATATGATTTTTATCTAGTCTTCCAAACATTTTGATATATGACCAAATAGTGTATATAAGGACAATAGGTAAAAATATAAGAACCACAATAAACATAATATTAAGTGTTAATTGGCTTGATGATGCATCCCATATTGTTAAACTTGCATTTGGCATAATGCTTGAAGGCATAATAAATGGAAAAGTTGCAATACCATAGGTAAATAAAACACAGGCAATTGTTAATACTGATGAAATAAATACTAATGCATTTTTGTTTAGACTAGAAAAAAGAATAGTAAGCAGTGGTAACACCATACCTAAAACAGGGACTATCCATAAAACTGGATAATTCAGATAGTTATCTAACCATGAAGCATCAGTAGAAACTGTTTTAGTCAATGGATTAGATGCTGCATTATAATCAATCACACTGGTAACTTCATAACCATGAATGCCAAATGCAACCCAAACTCCAGCCAAAACAAATGCAATTAACATTACTAAGCTAGCAATTTGTGTAGCCTTTCTGGCTCTTAAATAAAGTTCCCCTGATGTTTTCATTTGTAACCAAGCACCACCATGAGCAACAAATAACATTAAGCTAACAACGCCAGTCAACAATGCAAAAGGATTAAGCAAACCAAAGAAGTTACCATCATAAAATACACGATAAGAGTTATCAAATCGGAAAGGAACACCTTCTAATAAGTTACCAAAAGCAACACCAAAAACTAATGCTGGCACAAAGCTACCTGCAAAAATACCAGCATCCCATAAATTACGCCATTTTGAATTTTCTAGTTTACTGCGATAATCAAAACCAATTGGTCTAAAAAATAGCGCACAAAGAACTAAAATCATTGCAATATAAAAACCAGAAAACGACGCAGCGTATACCATTGGCCAAGCAGCAAATATTCCTGCACCAGCAGTAATTAACCATACTTGGTTACCATCCCAATGAGGAGCAATTGCATTAATCATAATGCGACGTTCTGTATCAGTCTTACCAATAAACGGTAATAAAATACCAACGCCCATATCAAAACCATCCGTTACAACAAAACCGATTAAAACAACACTAATCAGCACCCACCAGATGACGCGTACAATCTCGTAATCAATCATTGTGTATACTCCCTATGTCCTATCTGTTACCGGTTGTGTTTTTTCATAATGATAATTGCCTGTGCCTAAAGAACTTGGCCCTAAGCGAGCAAATTTAAACATTAAGAATAATTCAGCAATTAAGAATAGTGTATAAAGTCCACAAATAAGAACCATAGTGAATAACACTTCACCTGCTGTTAATGAAGAATTTGCTACTCCAGTCGGTAAGATGTCTTGAATTGCCCAAGGTTGGCGTCCATACTCGGCAACAAACCAACCTGACTCACATGCCAGCCAAGGGAACGGTAAAAAAAGAATTAATATGCGGTGTAACCAACGCTTTTCACCAATTTTATTTTTATAAGTAGTCCATAAAGCAAACCCAGTACCCAAAATCATTAATACACCAAGGCCGACCATAACTCTGAAAGCCCAAAATAGTGGCCAAACTGTAGGAATTGAGTCTTCTACCGCAGCCTTTATATGTTCTTCAGTAGCCTGAGGTATAGCCAAATTATCACGATCAGTAAAACGTTTGACTAAATAACCATAACCTAAATCAGATTTATTATCTTCAAAAGCTTTCAGTACATTAGGGTCTTGATTACCCTGATGGATCTTCTCCAAATTACTATAGGCTAATATCCCATTGCGAATTCTTTTTTCATTATTTGCTAAAATATCTTTTAATCCTGTTACTTGAGTATCAAGTGAACGAGTGGTCATTATTCCCATAACATATGGGATCTCTATTGCAAACAAGTTTTCTTTATTGCTTTGTGATGGAAAAGCAATAACATTAAATGATGCTGGTGCAGGTTGAGTTTCCCATTCTGCTTCAATTGCTGCAAGTTTAGCTGGCTGAACAGTTGTCATCTCATGACCAGCTTCATCACCCATAATCGCCACAACGATTGACATAATAAATCCAAATGTGGCTGCAACAGCGAAAGATCGTTTGGCAAAGGCAACATCACGTTTTTTTAACAAATAGTAAGAGCTAATACTTAAAATAAAAATAGCACCTGTTAAATAACCTGCTGCAACAGTATGAACAAATTTATATTGAGCAACTGTATTAGTAATTAACTCATAGAAATTAGCCATTTCCATGCGTGAATTAATAGGGTTAAATTCAGAACCTATTGGGAATTGCATCCAACCATTAGCGACTAAAATCCAAAGAGCTGAAAGGTTAGAGCCAAATGCGACACACCAAGTTACCATTAAATGTTTACCACGGCTTAATCTATCCCAACCAAAGAAAAATAAACCTACCATGGTTGATTCTAAAAAGAATGCCATTAAACCTTCAATAGCTAACGGTGCACCAAAAATATCTCCCACATAATGCGAATAATAAGACCAGTTAGTACCAAATTGAAATTCCATGGTTAAACCTGTTGCGACACCTACTGCAAAGTTGATACCAAACAGTTTACCCCAGAATTTTGTCATATCTTTCCAGACTTGCTTACCACTAACAACGTATACCGTTTCCATAATTGCTAGCATAAACGCTAATCCTAGCGTTAATGGAACAAAAATAAAATGATACATTGCAGTAAGAGCAAACTGGAGCCGTGAAAGTTCTACTATATCTAGCATAAACGCTCCCTAATCCTTAAATGCTCACAAATTTTTACGTTATTGCCAAGCATTATACACCGATAATCACAGAATAAAATTGATATACATCAAAAAATTTATATTTTGAGTTGTTTTTTTACTGCATCACCTATATCGGTAAGGCTTGTTACAACTGTAATACCTGCAGATTGCAATGCTTTAGATTTTTCTACCGCTGTTCCTTTCTTTCCTGAAATAATTGCACCTGCATGCCCCATACGTTTTCCTGATGGAGCTGAAACACCAGCAATATAAGCTATAACAGGTTTAGTCACATGTTTTTTAACATATTCAGCTGCTTCTTCTTCAGCACTACCACCGATTTCACCTATCATTACAATAACTTCAGTTTTAGGATCTTGCTCAAGCAATGCTAAAATAGAAATAAAATCACTACCAGGTATAGGGTCACCTCCTATACCTATACATACGGATTGCCCTAAACCAATATCCGTTGTTTGTTTAACCGCTTCATAAGTTAACGTTCCAGAACGCGAAACAATGCCAACCTTTCCAGCACGATGAATATGTCCAGGCATAATACCAATTTTACATTCATCAGGAACAATAATACCAGGGCAATTTGGTCCAATCATTACGACATCATTTTGTTGTAACTTTGCCTTAACAACAAGCATATCTAGAGTTGGAATACCTTCAGTAATACAGACTATTAGCTTAATGCCTGCATCAATCGCTTCCAAAATAGAATCCTTACCAAATGCTGCTGGTACATAAATAACACTAGCTGTTGCACCAGTTGCAACAACCGCTTCTTTAACAGTATTAAAAACAGGTAAACCTAAATGGGTTGTTCCACCTTTACCTGGCGTCACACCACCAACTAACTTAGTACCATAGGCAAGCGCTTGTTCAGAATGAAAAGTTCCCTGACTACCAGTAAATCCTTGACAGATAACTTTTGTTTCTTTATTAACTAAAATTGACATAATAACTATTCTCCATGCGTCCTATTATTTGGCAACAGCAACAATTTTTTGGGCCGCATCTAGTAAACTTTCGGCAGTAGTAACATTTAATTTACTTTTAGCTAAAATTTCTCGAGCAAGCTGTGCATTGTTACCTTCAAGGCGAACAACAACAGGAACAGTAAGACCTATTTCTTTAATTGCACTGATAATTCCATCGGCGATTAAATCGCAACGAACAATACCACCAAAAATATTAACCAAAATCGCTTTCACGTTTTTGTCAGATAATATTAACTTAAATGCTTCAGCAACACGCTCTTTCGTTGTGCCACCCCCAACGTCCAAAAAGTTAGCAGGCGAACCACCATGTAGTTTAATAATATCCATAGTTGCCATCGCAAGACCTGCACCATTAACCATACAACCAATATTGCCATTTAAAGATACATAGCTAATACCTTGTTTTGCGGCAATTGACTCACGTTCATCTTCTTGAGTTGTGTCCCTTAAAATATTTAAATTAGGATGTCTAAAAATGGCATTATCATCTAACACAACTTTTGCGTCCAAACAAATTAGTTCATCGGAATCAGTAATCACTAATGGATTAACTTCAGCTAATGAAACATCATTTTCTAAAAATAGTTTTGCAAAATTAACAAATAACTTTGTAAATTGATTAATTAATTTACCTGTTAATCCCAATTTGAACGCAAGTTCACGCCCTTGGTAAGCACAGGGACCAGTTAACGGATCAAGTGAAGTTTTATAAATTAAATATGGTGTTTTTTCAGCAACGCTTTCAATATCAACACCACCTTCTGTCGAAGCCATAATTACTACACGCTTGGAACTACGATCAACCACTGCTCCTAAATAAAGTTCTTTCTGAATATTAGACGCTTTTTCAATTAAAATCTTATTAACTGGTTGACCTTTATCGGTGGTTTGATAAGTAACTAGATTTTGCCCTAACCATTTTTCAGCAAATTGCATTATTTCACTATAGTTTTGAGTACAAATAACACCACCAGCTTTACCCCTTCCCCCTGCATGAACTTGACATTTAGCAACCCAAGCTCCTAAATTTGTCCCTGAAGATAATTCAGCTAATGTATCTTGTATTTCACCGATTGAGTTACAAACATACCCTTCAAGTACAGGCAAATTATATTGTTTAAAAAGATATTTAGATTGATACTCATGCAAATTCATAATGAAATTCCACAGCCTAATTTAATATAAAAAATAGGCAATAATTTTAATGCAAGATAAATAAATTGTATAGCACATAATAACTTATGTTCTGTGTAATTTAGAATTATTGCTGATAATAAGTGACAATGATATACTCCTAAAATATTTTAATATCATAGATAGTAAAGGTACAAATATGAAACAAGTTGGTATTTTTTTTGGTAGTGATACAGGTAATACAGAAAATGTAGCAAAGCAAATCCAACTCATTTTAGGTAGTGACAAAGCTGATCTTTTCGACATTGCAAAAGCCACTAAAGAAAACATTGAACAATACGATTACCTATTTTTCGGTATTCCAACTTGGTACTATGGTGAATCTCAAGCTGACTGGGATGACTTTTTTCCCAATTTAGAAAAAATTGATTTTAGTGGTAAAACAGTGGCTATCTTTGGTTGTGGCGATCAAGAAGACTATGCAGAATATTTCTGTGATGCTATGGGAACACTCCGCGATATTATTGAACCTAAAGGAGCAAAAATTGTTGGACACTGGTCAACCGAAGGTTATAGTTTCGAAGCATCTAAAAGCTTAATTGATGACACTCATTTCATTGGTTTAGCCATTGATGAAGATCGTCAACCAGAATTAACTGAAGAACGTATTAACAATTGGGTAAATCAAGTCAAAACAGAAATGAAAATTTAGTCTATTGAATTGATTTCTTTTATTTACCGTACATAGTTCCTATAATGAATTATGATCAATAAATTAATTGGGAAGTAATATGACAAATCATGATAATGATAATAACGAAGCACTCAAAAGTGCTGGTTTAAAGGTTACGTTACCACGATTAAAGATTTTAGAATTATTACGAGATCCTTCATGCCAACACATTACTGTAGAAGATCTTTACAAAAAACTACTTAATATGGGAGAAGAAATTGGACTTGCTACAGTTTACCGTGTTTTGAATCAATTTGATGATGCTGGAATTGTTACTCGTCATAACTTTGAGGGTGGCAAGGCAGTATTTGAACTAGCAACACAACAACATCATAATCATTTAATTTGTTTAGATTGTGGCGAAGTATTTGAATTTCGTGATGATATTATCAATGCTAGACAAAAAGAGATTGCTGAACAATATGGTGTTAATTTAACTTTTCACAGTTTATATCTATATGGCCATTGCCAGTCGGGTGATTGCAAAGCCCATCCCGAACTTCATCACAAAAAATAAGCCTATTCCAATAGGCTTTTTATTTAGAATATATCAATTCATCTTTAGTGCTAGGACAATAATTGAATGAAACAACTTTTAAATTTTATTCCTCTTGTATTCTTTTTTGTATTTCTAACCAAGTATGATATTTTTGTTGGCGTTCAAGCATTAATGATTGCTGCTACCTTGTGTTTTCTTCTTGTTCTAATTTTATATAGAAAATTAGATAAAGTAGAACTAATTTCTTATCTGATGGTTATGGTTTTTGGTGGATTCACACTCTATATGCGTGATCCCAATATTATTAAATGGAAAGTAACTATTATTAATTTCTTATTTGCCTCAGCCCTATTAGTTAGCCAATTTTTTTTCAAAAAAAACCTACTTCAAACAATGTTAGGTAAAGAAATACAACTAGAGACCAACATATGGAATAAATTAAATTTATTATGGATCTTCTTTTTTATATTATGTGGCACCATTAGTTTAGGTGCGACCTATTACATGACAGATGATTTCTTTTGGATATTTAAAGTATTTATTTTACCTGGTGCATCCTTACTATTATCGTTGATATCAGGTATCTATATCTATAAAAATATGAATAAAGATACCGAAAATAAATAAATTGTACATACGGAGTAATTTAGCATGACACAAAATATAGCCCCTAAAGGTCAATTAGTACTTAGAACGCTAGCAATGCCTGCTGACACTAATCCGCATGGTCACATTTTTGGTGGATGGATAATGTCTCAAATGGATCTCGCTGGAGGTATTTTATCAAAAGAAATAGCCAGAAATCGAGTTGTAACCGTTAATGCTAGTAGTATTACATTTTACAAGCCCGCAATGGTAGGAGATGTTGTTTGTTGTTATGCTCATTGCATCAAAACAGGAAAAACCTCTATCACAATTGGTATTGAAGTTTGGGTTAAAAAAGTCATAGATACATCGGATTCAACACAACGGTTTTGCATAACAGATGCCGTATTCACATATGTTTCAGTAGATAAACATAATAATCCAAAACCATTACCTGAAGTATTTCAAAATTATGATTGTACTAAAGATCCAATAACCAAGTTAAACCTAACTGATAGCTAATTAAATATGCAATTTACCTCATTTCATGCATTAATTAGTACTTTGATCTTCCTTATTTATTGGTTGATCATTGTTTCAACAACTTTACGGATTGTCTTTAAGCGAAGACCGACAACTTATGTTATTGCATGGATGCTGGTTATTTATATTTTACCGCTTGTCGGTGTGATTCTTTATTTTTCACTGGGCGAAGCTCACTTAGGTCAGCAACGAGTTAAACGCGCACAAAAAATGCGCCCGACTATTTCCAAGTTTATTAACCAACTAAGTGACTTTCCTGACATATTCACCAACAAAGTCAGCCAAGTCAGCAAACCAATTTTTCAGCTTTGTAAACATCAAACTGGTCTTGATGGAATTAATGGCAATCATATTGAGTTACTGAGTGAAACAAACATAATTTTTAACCGTTTAATTGATGATATAAATCATGCGACATCAAATATCGAAATGGTATTTTATATATGGAATGAAGGTGGTCGTGCTGATGATGTCGAGCAAGCACTTATTCAAGCAACTAAACGAGGTGTAACTTGCCGATTAATGGTTGATTCTGCTGGTAGCAGACATTTTATTAAAAGTAATGCTAGTAAAAGAATGCGTGCTGCAGGCATCATCATTGTCGAAGCCTTACAAGTAAATTTACTTCGATTTATGTTTAGGCGATTAGACTTACGTCAACACCGCAAAGTAGCTATTATCGATAACTATATATCTTATACTGGTAGTATGAATATTGTCGATCCGCTTTTCTTTAAACAAAATAAACATGTTGGCAAATGGGTTGATATCATGGTCAGAATGAATGGTCCCGTTACAACCCTTATGGGTGCCTTATATGCCAGTGATTGGGAATTAGAAACTGGCAAATATTTATCACTACCGAAAATTACTGATTTCGCTGAACCACCTGAAGATAATAAACACATTATGCAATTAATCGCATCGGGTCCAGGTTATATGGAAAACATGATCCACCAAGTATTATTAACAGCAATTTATTCGGCACAAGAACAAATTATTTTCACTACACCTTATTTAGTACCAAGTGATGATATTTTACATGCTGTATGCACAGCTGCACAGCGAGGTGTTGAAGTCATTATCATCATTCCCAAAAATAATGACTCACTAATGGTTAAATGGGCAAGCCGAGCTTTTTTTGCTGAATTATTAAATGGTGGAGTAAAACTCTATCAATTCAATGATAATTTGCTACATACCAAAAGTGTTTTAATTGACAATCAATTAAGTCTTGTCGGTACTGTCAATTTAGATATGCGCAGTTTATGGCTTAATTTTGAAATTACAACTGTGATTGATGATGCAGAGTTCGCTAAATCTTTATCAAATCTTTTACAAAAATATTTATCTAATTCAGATGAAATAAACACCAAAGAGTGGAATCAACGCCCTATTTGGCAACGCATTGTCGAGCGGCTTTTTTACTTTTTCGCACCTTTGTTGTAATTATTAACCTATTTTAAACTTATTATGATTACTAACTACTAATAACCATTTTGAGAAACATCAGGCAAAAACTGATTATCCTTTAATCGATAAACATCACTATCAATAGAACCATCAATCTTAAGTGTGATTTCCCGCCAACCTGGTGCATCGTCGCTTGATAATTGAAAATCGTAACATTCAGGTTTAAATTGAAAACAAGTGGAAGGAGTTGAAAATGCCTTACAATTATGCCAAACATAATCTTGTTTTTGATGAATATGTCCCCACCCAATTCCTTTTACATTGGGATGTTTTTGAATAATTTTCTCTAACTGGTCACTATTTTTTAAAATATGATGATCTAACCAATAGCAACCAGAATTAACTGGATGGTGGTGTAAAAAAACTAATGCATTTCTATTAGGATGTTCAGTTAAAACATTATGTAAAAACTTAAGTTCAGATCCAGACAAAAAACCGTAAGCCTGACCAACAACTTGGCTATTCAATAAAATAATTAGCCATTTATCTCCCAACAAAACTACCTTATTATCAACAAGTTGATAATTTGCAAACACACCTTGCATATACGAATAATTATCATGATTGCCAGCCAGCCACACACAAGGAGTATCAAATTTAATTATTTGTTCCGCAAAACGAGCATAAGCTTTTTTAGAACCATCTTGTACAAAGTCACCCGTTGCTACAATTAAATCAAACTTATTATTACTACGTTCAACTTCATTTATAACCGCTAGAAAACTTGCATTAGAATTAACACCAAGCAATGAAGCATTGTCATCAGCGAAAAGATGAGTATCAGTTATATGTAATATTTTACCGTAATTTTTATTACAGATTGGAAGTTTTAGAAATGACTCCAAAATTCACCCCAATTGTCTATTAATCTATAATGATGGTTAATAATGTCAACAACACAATAGACATTGTGACTGAAAAAACAATTTATTATAAATCCTAGCATTCTATTAAAGTGTAAAATAGTTCTCACATTTATGAAAGAAATAATTAAAAATGATGCCTAAAAAGTTATTTCCACTCTTTTCTTAAGAGCTCATGATTAAGTTCTAGCCACTGAAGTGCAATAATTGATGTAGCATTGTTAATCACTCCATCTTTAACCCATTGATAAGCTTGAGTTCGACTTACTACATGAACTTTAATATCTTCACTTTCTTCGTCAAGACCATGAATGCCTTCAGCGGTTGATGAGTCAACTTCACCCACCAAAATGTGCAATTGTTCAGTTAAACCTCCAGGAGATGCTAAATAACTGATGATGGGTTTACATCGACCAATAACAACTCCCGCCTCCTCCATTGCTTCACGTCTTGCTACTTCTTCAAATGATTCATTCTCATGATCCATCATACCTGCAATAAGTTCTAGTATCCAAGGACTATCTTGGGTTTCAATCGCAGCAATCCGGATTTGCTCAATTAGCACAACTTCATCACGTTTTACATCATATGCTAAAAGTACAACCGCATGCCCACGTTCTAAAATTTCACGAGTTACAATCTCACTAATTGAACCATCAAATTTTCGATATTGAAAACGATATTCAAGCAAAGAAAAAAAACCTTTATACAAGATTCGTTTTGTTAAATTAAACACATCATTTTTGTCAAAATTTACCAATCTGTCTTTAATTTTCATAAAAGCTCCCGAATTTAAACTGAATTTGAATAAAAAGTGCGAATGACACACAAACTATACTTACTATATACTAATTATCTGTTAAAATTACGTTATTAAAAATACTACTATATTTTAATGATTTTTAAAGAGAAGATTGATGAAAAAAACCTTAACCTTTTTAATTGGCTTAGCGTTAAGCCAATCTGTCTTTGCTGAAAATTTGATACAAGTTTATGAACAAGCAAAAGAAACTAACCCAGATCTACGCAGTTCATTAGCTGAAAAAAATAAAGCATACGCAGCAATTTCAGGTTCTCGTGCAAGTTTACTACCACAAGTTGGTTTAAGTGCTTCCTATGGTGTTACTCATGGTCGACGTGATACAAGTGGTGTAAAATCTAAAAGCGGCAACTTATACCAAGTCGCAGTATCTCAAAGCATTTTTAATTTCACAAATTGGAAAGCCTTAGATATTACTAAAAAACAAGCAAGTATTGCTGATATTGCCTATCAATACCAAGGTCAAACATTAATCTTAAATACTTCTGTCGCTTATTTTAATGTATTAAAAGCACTTGATGCATTAAGCTTTATTGATGCACAGAAAAAAGCAATTGGCCGTCAGTTAGAACAAACTCGTCAACAACATCAAGTTGGTTTAGTTGCAATTACTGATGTACAAAACGCTCAAGCCAATTATGACTTAACTGTTGCACAACAAGTTAATGCATTAAATGATCTAAATAATGCCATTGAAGCACTGCGCCAAGTAAGTGGTCGTTTTTATTCAAGTTTAGCAAGTGTCAATACCAATACATTTAAAACAGAATCACCAGCACAAATCAGCGCACTGTTAAAACAATCTGAAAAATCTAATCTTAATTTATTAACAATGAGGTTAAATCAAGACATAGCGCGTGAACAAATCAAACTCTCACAGGCGGGACATTTACCTACAGCAAGTTTAGATGCATCAACTAATTTGAATAAAACTGATAGATACGGTAATAGCGTAGGGACTGGCGCTCATGGTAAATCTTATTCAGGGAATAACTATGTTGGCGTCAGTGTAAACCTACCTATCTTTTCAGGTGGTGCAACAATGTCTAAAGTTGAGCAAGCACAACAAAATTACGTGAGTTTTAGCGAAAAATTAGAAAGTACTAATCGTGGCGTGATTAACCAAGTACGTTCATCCTACAACAATATTTCATCATCGATTAGCGCAATCAAAGCTTATCAACAAGCAGTTGTTTCGGCACAAAGCTCATTAGAAGCAACTAATTCTGGTTATCAAGTTGGAACAAGAACAATCGTTGACGTATTAAATGCAACAACTCAGCTTTACAGTTCTAAACGAAATTTATCTGATGCAAAATATAATTATCTAACTAGCTTACTACAACTAAAATATGCAGTAGGAACCTTAACTGCCAACGATTTAGTTTATTTAAACAATATGTTAGGGAAAGAAGTGAGCACTTTAGTAACGATAAAATAACTATTGTTTCTTTTATTACAACTGTTAAAAAAGGCGAACAAATCGCCTTTTTTATTATGTATAAAAAACACACCTATTACGATATTGCATTCAACACAAATTCAATAAATGCTTTTAATTTTGGTGGTTGCTGACGATCAGCAGTATAAAGCATATTAAGCGGCTTGGCAGGTGGTAAAAATTTTTGTAATATGGGAAATAATTTTTTCTGCTTAATTGGTTCTTGTAACATAGATTCTGGCAACATGGTGATACCTAGTCCTTCAATCGCAGCTATCGCTAACGCTGAAGTCTGATTACTTTGAAATGTCCCTGATATAGGAATATTAACTATTTCACCATTAATCATAAACGACCAAACATGATCTTTTTTATTCTGATTCACATATTGGTAAATCAAGCATTGATGCTTTTGCAAAACGAAATAAAAACCTTATTGTTATTGCAAGAAGACAAGAAAATTTGGCACTTTTACAACAAGAAATTGCAAAAATTTCCCCAGCATTAGAAGTAATTATAAAACTTTGTGATTTATCACAACCAACCAACGCTTATTCCCTTTTTAATGATTTAGACAGCTATTTTATTGAAACATGGATTAATAATGCCGGTTTTGGTCATTACGGCAGTGTTAGCGATCAAGATTTAGGAAAAATCGAATCAATGCTTCATTTAAATATTGAAGTCCTAACAATTTTTTCAACACTGTATGTACGTAAATATCAAAATGAATCTGGGACACAACTAATAAACATCTCCTCCCGTGGTGGATATACACTCGTTCCTAATGCGGTAACCTATTGCGCAACAAAATTCTATGTCAATGCCTTTACCGAAGGGCTAGCACAAGAATTAAAGCAAGCTAACGCCCAATTAACCGCAAAGGTGTTAGCTCCGGCCGCGACAAAAACAGAATTTGGTGAAAAAGCCAATAATGTCAGTAACTACAATTATGATGCAAGTTTTACCAAGTACCATACAGCAAAGCAAATGGCCGATTTTTTACTGGCTTTATACGATAGCAACAAAGTTATTGGTGAGATTAATACAAAAGATTTCTCTTTTTCACTAAAAGACAGCATATTTCCTTATTCAGGAAATCCGTTAGAAAATCAAAAATAATACAATAACGAATTTACATGCAATGTTAAATCAAACAGCAAAATATGAATTTTAACAAAATTGAGCTTTGGCAATCGTTATTTGGATTGCCAATTTCAGGATAAAAAGAGAAACATAGCATATTGATTTAAAGTGAAGTTTTATTTACTTCGATCAAAAAATGGCGTTTAAATGAAATTGGCCGCCAGATATGAAATAGGTTTCTAAGTGTAAACGGAAAGGTTTTTATAGGCTTTTTAAAAAGTTTAAGTAACCAACCATCAGTCCCCTCAAACGACATAAATTCAAAACTTACCGTATGGTCAGATAAAATTTTAATATTACAAAGACCACAAGCACTAAGCCAAGCATATGCGCCACCGCCAATTCTGGCACGATCAACGATATTGTGTTTTTTTGAATCAAGTAGATAGATGAATAAAACTTCTTCCCAAGGACCGCCATCTTGTATCACAAAAATTAAAACATAACAGTCATCATAGCTAAAAGCCATTTCTAAAAAGCGGCCTTCTAATTTTTCAGCATAGCAAACACCATCAACTTCAACAAGCGAACTAATTTTACCTCTTTTACCTTTAGGTAGCGGTTTTAATGTAATATTAGATATCAGTTTTATCATGTTTATCCTAAAAATACTTACTAAAATATTAATAAAAACCAATCAATAATAAACTTAATAAAGCCATCAATTGATAAGCAAAATAATAAAATACCCATATTGAAAATAGATTATAAAACTAATTAATGGCTAGAACACAAATCCTCCGGTTGTGTTAGCTAGGATTTCTATTAATTTACCTGATAAATCAAAATTTATTGCTTAATAATGGACTTAACTTAGTTTTAACGTAAAAGAAAAGAATAACAAATAGTTGTTGTATCGTCTTCAACCTGAGTAGGTATAAAAATAAAATGTCTTGATTTAAATACTGGTTTCTATTTTTGGACACTCATTGCGCTCTATCAAACTGTAATGAGATTTTTTAGAGTAGAAAGAAAAACTCATAAATAGTTACATAATAGTTGGTTAGCTAAACACTTATATAGAAAACAATCCTAAAAACTCACACTACAATTATTTATCAAATTAGCAATTTTTATACTGAAACATATAGTTATCAGAAACATCTTAACAAGCATATTAACTTGTTAAGATGTGACTTCTATAATAAAGGTATCAATTACGAAATTCGCATTCCTGGTTTAGCACCACTATCTGGTGATAGTAGGTACACACCTTCATCATCACCTTTACCACTCGCACAAAGCACCATACCTTCAGAAACACCAAAGCGCATTTTACGAGGAGCTAAGTTAGCAATCATAATAGTTAAACGCCCAATTAACACATCTGGGTCAGGATAAAACTGCTTGATACCTGAAAACACATTACGGGTTTCGTCACCAATATCAAGTGTTAATTGAAGTAATTTATCGGATCCTTCGACAAAGCAAGCATGTTTAATTAAAGCAATGCGCATATCGACTTTAGCAAAATCATCAAAATTAATCGTGTCAGCGATAGGCTCTGCAACTTTAGGTTTTGCCGGTTGGGCTAATGCAGCTTGTTGTTTTGTTTCTTCAATCATGTTTGTAATTTTATCCATATCAATACGATTAAATAAGGCTTTAAACTGATTAATTTTATGACTTGTTAAAGCATTATCAATTTCATTCCATTCTAATTTGCTATTTAAAAATGCTTCTGTACGTTCAGCCAATGAAGGCACAATTGGTTTTAAATAGGTCATTAAGATGCGGAATAAGTGAATACCCATTGAGCAAATATCTTGCAATGTTTGATCTTGCCCTTCTTGTTTAGCAACCACCCATGGCGCTTTTTCATCAATATAACGATTAGCTTCGTCAGCAAGTGCCATAATTTCACGAATTGCCTTGCCGGATTCGCGTTGTTCAAAGTAGTCAGCAATCACTTCTGCTTTTTCAACAAACAAGGAATACAGTTCAGGCTCTGCCACTTTATCTGATAATTTGCCGTCAAAGCGTTTATAAATAAAACCAGCCGAACGCGAAGCAATATTAACGACCTTGTTGACTAAATCACTGTTTACACGTTGAACAAAGTCTTCTAAATTTAAGTCAATATCATCGATATGTGATGATAGTTTAGCGGCATAATAATAACGCAAACAGTCAGGATCTAAATGTTTTAGATAGGTACTTGCTTGAATAAAAGTACCGCGTGATTTAGACATTTTTGCACCGTCAACCGTGACATATCCATGAACAAAAATATTCGATGGCTTGCGATATTCACTACCTTCAAGCATAGCTGGCCAGAATAAACTATGGAAGTACACGATATCTTTACCAATAAAATGGTAAAGTTCTGTATTTGAATTTTTGTCCCAAAACTCATCAAAAATTGGTTTATTTTGTTTATTACAGTAATTTAAGAAAGATCCCATATAACCGATTGGTGCATCTAACCAAACGTAAAAATACTTACCAGGCGCATCGGGGATCTCAAATCCAAAATAAGGTGCATCACGGCTAATATCCCACGGTTGTAGGCCTGATTCGAACCATTCTTGCATTTTATTAGCAACTTGATCTTGTAATGTTCCTGAGCGAATCCACTCTTGTAACATAGTTGAAAAAGCAGGTAGATCAAAAAAGAAATGTTCAGACTCTTTTAAAATCGGCGTAGCGCCCGAAACCACAGACTTAGGTTCAATTAAATCAATAGGATTATAAGTAGCACTACACACTTCACAGTTATCACCATACTGATCAGGCGCTTTACAGCGTGGACAAGTACCTTTTACAAAACGGTCAGGTAAAAACATCTGTTTTTCAGGATCGAATAGCTGTGAAATAACTTTAGTTTTAATATAACCATTCGCTTTCAAACGTTTATAAATTTGCTCTGATATCTCACGATTTTCTGGGCTATGTGTTGAATGGTAATTATCATAACTAATATTAAAGCCAGAAAAATCACGTTGATGTTCGGTTTTAACTTCACTAATCATTTGCTCTGGAGTAATCCCCAATTGCTGAGCCTTGAGCATAATTGGCGTGCCATGGGCATCATCAGCACAAATAAAATAGATCTCATTACCACGCATACGTTGATAGCGTACCCATACATCAGCTTGAATGTGTTCTAGCATATGACCTAAGTGAATTGCACCATTGGCATAAGGAAGTGCACAAGTCACCAATATTTTGCGTTGAGTTGTCATGTTGATTTATTACCCTTTTTTACATAATGGCAGAAATAGTACATCAATCGTGGGATTATCGCTAGATTTATGCCATAATTTGATAAAATTTATATACTCAATTCATATTTCAAACAGAAAATAATCATTTTTATGAGGGTAAACCAATTTACTGTTTACCGCCTTATTATTTAAGGTATTTTACGCTTTTAATACAAGGTAATTGGAAATGAAACGAGTATAAATACTGAGGCATAAAGAGATAACCATAATGAACACTGAAGTAAAAAAAATTCTTGAAAATTTTATTCATTCAACTCTACAAAAAAATTTACTTGAACTTGGGGCAATAAAAAAATGCGAAATAGTTAATCACCACTTAACTATAAATTTAACAATGCCTTTCGCTTGGCAATCTACTTTTGAAGAATTGAAAAAAATAACCACTCCAAAATTACTTAAACTTAACAGCGTTAATGAAGTTGACTGGCATATTGAATATAAAATTGCTACTTTAAAACGTGCTAATAA
This sequence comes from Gilliamella sp., assembly GCF_024104075.1. Taxonomy (NCBI): domain Bacteria; kingdom Pseudomonadati; phylum Pseudomonadota; class Gammaproteobacteria; order Orbales; family Orbaceae; genus Gilliamella; species Gilliamella sp. The sequence continues at coordinate 78,375 of NZ_JAGGHR010000007.1, forward strand.
CCAAAATGCCATTAATAATATAAAAAACATTATCGCAATAAGCTCAGGAAAAGGCGGTGTGGGTAAATCATCAACAGCGGTCAATCTTGCGCTAGCTTTACAAAAACAAGGCGCTAAAGTGGGGATCTTAGATGCAGATATTTATGGTCCCTCGATCCCAACCATGCTAGGTACAGAAAACCAGCAACCCTTAACACCCGATAATAAACATATGACACCAATCATGGCATATGGGCTTGCTAGTAATTCCATTGGTTATTTAGTTGATCCTAATGGTGCCATGGTATGGCGTGGACCTATGGCAAGTAAAGCACTATTACAGATTTTACAAGATACGCTTTGGCCAGAACTCGACTATCTTGTCATTGATATGCCTCCAGGCACAGGGGATATCCAATTAACCCTAGCGCAAAACATTCCAGTTACTGCTGCTGTGATTATCACAACTCCTCAAGATATTGCTTTAATCGATGCAAAAAAAGGTATTACCATGTTTAATAAAGTAAACATACCAACACTAGGAATTATTGAAAACATGAGTTACCACATTTGCGAACATTGTGGACATCATGAGGCCATCTTTGGTGAAGGTGGTGCAAAACATTTAGCTGAGCAATATCAAACCAAATTGCTAGGGCAAATTCCACTTCAAAAAATGTTACGCCAAGATCTTGATACAGGAAAGCCCACTGTCATTAACCACCCTGATAGCGAATTTAGCCAACTTTATTATCAAATTGCAGGCAGTATTGCTAGTGAGTTATATTGGCAAGGTGAAGCGATTTTGCCTGATATTGCTTTTAAGACATTGTAACTTAAAAATCCAACTATTGGCTGTAAAAACAGCCAATACTAATTACATATCATTTCTATTAATTCGATAACTACTCAAATTTATTCATCATTTTGAACAATAACATTATTAACAATAATAGAAATCGGCTAATTCATCACTTAAAACAAATTCAAGTATTGTTCAGAAGTTGTTTTAGTTCTATATTGGAACAGTTCTAAATCTATTTATCCCTAACAAGTGCAACAACTCCAATTCATTGGAAGACATTACACTGTCAACAACGTGATTCGTCACAACACTAAGGAAAATGTTATGCAAAAAAGAGTTAATGAAATCACCATGCGCGGAGCACCTATTACTTTGTTAGGCACACAAATTAAAGTTGGCGACACAGCGCCCAATTTTATCGTGCAAGATTTAAAAATGAAGCCCATTAAATTGTCCGATTTTAAAGGTAAAATCAGAATTATTAATTCGGTTCCATCCATTGATACCTCAGTATGTAGTGCTCAAGTGCATCGCTTTAACGTCGAAGCGGCAAAATTAAAAGACACAGTGATATTTTCAATTAGCGTCGATCTACCTTTTGCCTTAAATCGCTACTGTGCTGCTGAAGGTATTGATGCCGTTAAAGTCACCTCAGATCATAAAGAACTCAACTTTGGTTTAAAATATGGAGTTGTTATTGAAGAGTTGCGATTACTTTCTCGAGCTGTATTTGTCATTGATAAAAACGACAAAATTGTTTATGTGGAATATGTCAAAGAAACCTCTTCTGAACCTGATTATGACAAAGTCCTAGCTGCAGCTAAAGCACTAGAATAAATCGCTATAATGAAACATCGCCCTCAAATACTAATATTGGTGGCGATTAAGTTTAAGATTTATTCTTAGCAACTATTTAATAGACAAACATATTCAGTTATAATCAAAAGTAATCTAATATTCCCTCCAAAATCTTAATCATGAATAATAGTATTAACCGATCTCGGGTTTGGTCATCAATTCTTTGTCTTGCATTTGCGGCATTTATTTTTAATACAACGGAATTTGTACCTGTCGGGCTATTACCCAATATTGCTGAAAGCTTTTCAATGGACGTAGCTCATGCGGGATTATTACTCACCATTTATGCGTGGGCTGTCTCGCTATTATCATTGCCACTCACAGTATTAACATCAAAAATGGAACGAAGGAAGCTACTTATCCTTTTATTTTGCCTATTTATAGGTAGTCATATTTTAGCTGGAGTCGCATGGAATTTTTACAGCTTAATGATAGCAAGAATTGGTATTGCTTGTGCACATGCGGTATTTTGGGCAATTACAACACCACTTGCAGTTCGGTTAGCGCCCAATGGTAAAAAAGCTAAAGCAATGGGCTTTATTGTTATTGGCGTATCGATGGCAACCATTCTAGGCATTCCAATTGGCACCATCATAGGACAACTCGTTGGCTGGCGCGTGACTTTTTTATGTATTGCTGGTATCGCTTTTTGCGTGATGATATTACTACTCCGCTTATTGCCTACTGTACCAAGCATGGATATTATCTCTATCAAAGATATTCCAATGGTATTAAAACGCCCAATACTGCTAAACATTTATTTATTAATTGCCATTATTATTGCAGGTCACTTTACTGCCTATACCTATATTACGCCATTCATGAAAAATATTGGTGGATTTAATCAAAATGTTATCGTCCTTTTATTATTAGTTGTAGGTTTTTCTGGAATGATTGGTAGCGTTATTTTTGCAAAATATGCTGAAAAAAATCCAACCGCAATTTTCATCATCCCTATGCTATTACTGATTACTTGCTTATTATCGCTTTATGTCTGTTCATTCACGCTTTATACTGCAATCATTCAATGTTTAATTTGGGGGCTTTCCATTACAATTATTGGAATGGTTATGCAAAGCAAAGTAATTGATGCCGCACCCGATGCCACAGATATAGCCACTTCAGTCTATTCTGGTATTTTCAATATTGGAATAGGAGGCGGTGCTTTTATAGGCAGTAAGGTATTAATTTTACTTTCAATTGATTACATTGGTTATGTTGGTGCGTGTTTTGTCATCATCGCACTATTATTATTCTACTTTTTATCTAGAAAATTATGGAATAATAAAACGGTTATTTAAAAAAGGGTTATGTAAAAAATATTATATAAAAACCTTAGGGTAAGGAAACAGCATTATTTATTTTATAACACAAATAAATAATGCTGAAAAATACTAACATTTACCTTATGATTTACTTAAAGACTCTAACTGTTCCCATCTTTCAAAAACAGCTTCTAATTCAGCCTCTTTATCTGCCAAAGATTGTAAAATTGGACTAGTAATTTCATGAGTTTGATTAAAAAAGTCACTTTGACCAATTTGTGCTTGTAAATCAGTAATCTCTAATTCTAATTGTTCTATTTTGCTTGGTAATTGTGCCAATTCTCGTTGTTCATTATAACTCAGTTTAACTTTCTTTTTAGCGGTTCGCTCACTACTTTGATTATTAGTAGCAGATAATTCTTTTTTAGGTTGCTCAAGTTTATTAACTGTCGTTACTTTAACTGGTTGTGCTTGCTGCTGTTGTTGCAGAGCATCGGCATAACCACCAGCATAAACACCAATATGGCCTTTTTCTTCAAAAAACCAACATTGAGTGACCACATTATCAACAAATTGCCGATCATGACTAACCAACAAGACAGTTCCTTGATAATCATTCACTAACTCTTCTAGCAATTCTAATGTTTCAATATCAAGATCATTGGTTGGTTCATCAAGTATTAATAAATTGCTAGGTTTTAAAAATAGTTTAGCCAGCAATAAACGATTACGCTCCCCACCAGACAGTGCTCGTACAGGTGTTCTGGCACGTTTAGGCGGAAATAAAAAGTCCTGTAAATAACCAAGTACATGGCGTGAACGACCATTTACCATTACCTCTTGTTTACCTTCGGCTAAATTGTCCATCACTGTTTTTTCAGGATCGAGCTCTAACCGATACTGGTCAAAATAAGCCACTTCAAGCTTAGTGCCACAATGCACACTACCTAATGTTGGTGTCAAATTACCCAACAACAGTTTTAATAAAGTTGTTTTACCAATACCATTAGGACCAATCAGAGCGATCTTATCACCACGTAATACTTGCACAGAAAAATCATTAACTAGTAACTTATCCTCAATCTGATATGTCACATTTTCAAGCTCAAAAACAATTTTTCCTGAACGTAATGCCTCCTCGATTTGCATTTTAGCACTACCCATAACTTGGCGTCGCTTGCTATATTCTTGACGCATTGCTTTTAATGCTCGCACTCGCCCTTCGTTACGTGTACGGCGAGCTTTAATACCTTGCCGAATCCAGACCTCTTCTTGGGCAAGTTTTTTATCGAATTCTGCATTTTGCAACGCTTCAACACGCAATGCTTCTTCTTTACCAAGCAAATAGTTATCATAATTCCCACTCCAAGACGCAATTTTACCTCGATCCAGATCAATAATACGCGTTGCCATTTGACGAATAAACGAACGATCATGGGAAATGAACACAATACTGCCATTAAAACTTTTCAAAAAATCTTCCAACCATTTAATGGTTTGAATATCCAAATGATTGGTTGGTTCATCAAGCAATAAAACTGTTGGTTGACAAACCAACGCTTTGGCTAATGCGGCTTTACGCAACCACCCACCCGATAACGAAGACAACAACGCGTCACCATCAAGCGATAATGAAGAAATAACATTACGAATACGGCTATCTAATTGCCAACCATTTTGATGATCTAACTGTTCTTGCATTTTAGCTAATTTATCTAAATTACTTTCGCAAGGATCGTGCTCAACACGATGAGCTAAATCATAGTAATCTCGTAATAACTGTGCTTGTTCGTGTAATCCTTCTGCCACAAAATCAAACACACTACCTTGCACATCACGAGGAGGATCTTGTTGCAATCGTGAAACAATCACATTATTTTCATAAATAATTTGCCCTTCGTCTAATGGCACTTCTTTATTTAAAACTTTAAGTAAAGTCGATTTTCCAGCACCGTTACGGCCAACAAGACAAACACGCTCATTTGGCTCAATAGACATATCGATATGATCAAGCAACGGCGCATCACTAAATGAAAGATAAGCATTGGTAAGATTAATTAATGACATAGTTATTGGTGGTTTTTATTTAGATATTAAGTAATAAAACATTATTCTATCATAAAGTGACCAAAGGCAACTAAAGCAAATACAAAAGATAAACCAATATATAAGAATTACTGGCATTATTTATACTTTCATTGTAACTACCTCAAACTTAGTACACAACTGACGTAGAAAATGAAGCTGCCTGTTTTAATGTTTTATATTTGAACAGTGTCATGTTATTTAATGCATCATGCGGTCTTTCGGTGTTATACTTCGGTTATTTGCCTTGCTTGCGCTAAGTTGTTAAAAAGATATAAATCGAGTACTTCAGTACGATAGGTACGATTAAATCGTTCAATATAGCCATTTTGGTAAGGGCTACCGAGCTCCATATAATCAATGGCTATATCATGTGGATCGACTACACTAATTCATACAACTTTTTTAATGAGTAAGGTAAATTTATCAGTAAAGGAACATGCTAGATGACACGATTAAAAAAAAATATCGATATTTTGAATATTCTTACTTATAAAATTAAAAGTTGGGATAGACAAAATGATCTTATAGAACTATCAGAGCTAATATCTGATTTAGAAAAATTTAGTAGAAAAGAAAGATCTTTGTACTATAAAGAGTTTTTTTCCGATGTTGCATTGGCTGAAAAATTAATATACTTGTATAAAAATGAAAATTTAACCAAAGAAGCTACTATAAATATAGTATCTTGCATAGGAAATATGATAAAAGGATATAATCTCCCCCCTTTAGATAATTTTTTTAAATTTTTTAATGAATTGAAAAATGTTAAGAAAATAGATTACTATGTTTCTTTATTTATTACTAATTTCCCACAGTTTTATATGGAGGATAAAAAATGGGATTATATCTTATCAATTTTAAATATCAGTCCAAAAGCGAAATCAGAAAGAAATTTTTACATTGAAATAAAAAAGATTTTAAATCGTAATGAATGCATTCCAGACAATTACTTAGATAAATTTATAGCTTCTTTTGAAAAAATGTATAATAAAGCTAAAAATGATTTTTACAAAAATGATTATAAGGAAATACTTTTGAAGTTAAGTAAATTAAAATGAATCTTATAAATTATATATTTATATTGGAATCAGAAAGATGGATAGACCTGTAATTGCTATGATATTTAAGTCTTCAGTTGAAGTCAAAGCTAAAGAAATCAGAATTCCAGGGAAATGTGGCGGCGATAAATGAGAAAATTATATTTCCTAAAATACGGTGATCCTCGCCAAAATATTAGACAGTGCCCGCCTCTATCATTTTTCGTTTTGGTAATATTGTTGTTCATATTATTCAGGTGATACCCAGCCATTGGCTGAATAACGGCGTATCCGATTATAATAGATTTCAATATATTCAAATAGTGCTT
>NZ_JAGGHR010000080.1:0-309 GCF_024104075.1 Gilliamella sp.
GTTTCTTATATAAAGGTAATATGATAGCTGGATGAGCGAATGTAAAAGGCACTTTTTATTCTAACTTAATAAAGAGTGTTTAATTTAAAGCTATTTTGTTTGTTATAAGAAATATAATCGACCTACCAAAGATATTAAATATTAGAATTTGGTTTTACAACAATTCAACTTAGTTTGTTTTTAGCTCGTCTTGAGCAAAAAAAATGCAAACAAGAAAAAATGCGTAATGATCTCTTGTATAATTTTTTTAAACCCCTATAATGCGCATCCACTGACACGCAGTCAGCGACAAGCAGACGAAGAGTTGGT
>NZ_JAGGHR010000080.1:319-526 GCF_024104075.1 Gilliamella sp.
AATGCAGACTACTTGTTGTTTATTAAGTGAGATCAAAAATTTAAAAAAAAGATCTTGACGAATAAAAAAGGTTAGCGTAGTATACGCAACCCTTGAGACAGCGAACTAAATCAACGAAAGGTTGACGAGAGATGTAAGCTGTTAGCTCTTTAAAAAGAAGAAACAGACAATCTGTGTGGGCACTTACGAGACAAAAGATTAAAGTCT
>NZ_JAGGHR010000081.1:0-500 GCF_024104075.1 Gilliamella sp.
GCTGGTTCCGGTTCTGGATCAGCTTCGCGACGAAGGCGCTGGGGAAAGTTAAAATTAAATTTAATCAAACAACTTTACTATCGACAGTTATCATATAAACGATTGATATCTAATTAATATTTACCGGATGTGGTGGACGTGGTGGTGGAATGTACACTGGTCGGTTGGCTGGTTCCGGTTCTGGATCAGCTTCGCGACGAAGGCGCTGGGGAGAGTTAAAATTAAATTTAATCAAACAACCCTACTATCGACAGTTATCATATAAACGATTGATATCTAATTAATATTTACCGGATGTGGTGGACGTGGTGGTGGAATGTACACTGGTCGGTTAGCTGGTTCCGGTTCTGGATCAGCTTCGCGACGAAGGCGCTGGGGAAAGTTAAAATTAAATTTAATCAAACAACTTTACTATCGACAGTTATCATATAAACGATTGATATCTAATTAATATTTACCGGATGTGGTGGACGTGGTGGTGGAATGTACACTGGTCGGTT